>CBFQYI010000330.1:0-5364 GCA_965720825.1 uncultured Chryseobacterium sp.
TTGCTTTCTCAGCAATATTTAATGCACAAGAAAACACAAAAGATCAGGCATCTATGAGCTTTGGCGTAAAGGGAGGATATTCCTTATCCAATATGAAGTTTTTCGGAACAGGGCTGGATTCAAAATCCTATTTTTATTTAGGTATTGCAGCAGAGCAGTCTTTATCTTCTAAATTTGGCTTACAGGCTGAATTACTGTATACTCAATTGGGTGGTAAAGATGCTTATCCCTGGCATCAGTTGGTAGGCAATGAGGTGGTAAACATGGGTGATATGAACTTTAATTACAAATTCGACCAGATACAGGTTCCCATCTCATTAAAATATTATATTGTTCCAGAGCTTTCTGCCTCTATAGGGATGAACTTAGGATTTAACATATCATCTAAAGTAAAAATGAATACTGTTTTTGATGAGGCTGAAACCCACAATTACGAATCTTTAAAAACCTTGAATTTATTTCCTTTTCTGGGTGCAGAATATAAGATTAATCAAAAGTTTTTTGTTGATGCCAGATACAATTTCAATTTTATAGAAATGAATAAAAGCAATGCAGTTCCTATTAAAATCGGATTTCTGCAGGCTGGTGTAGGGTATAGATTTAAATAAATCCCACATATTTAACAGAAAAAAATGGCGGCTCACATTCGGGTGGCCATTTCTGTTTTTCAATAGTCAATAAGTCTAAAAAAGTGGAATAAGATACTTAAAAATATTTAGACTACCTTTGCAGAATGTAATTCTTTCAGACTGAAGGAATTTTTATTTAAATTTTAAAATAATTCATTTGAATTTTACAGACTTAAACTTAATAGAACCTATTGCAAAAGCAATCCAGGAGCAGGGATACACGACTCCTACTCCTATCCAGGAAAGATCTATTCCTGATATTTTGGAAGGCAGAGACTTTTTAGGTTGTGCGCAAACAGGAACAGGAAAGACAGCAGCTTTTTCCATCCCTATTCTACAGAATTTATCCAAAAATAAAATTCCCAATAAACATATAAAAGCGTTAATCCTTACTCCAACCAGAGAACTGGCTATTCAGATTGAGGAAAATATTAATGCTTATGGTAAATATCTTCCATTAAAGCAACTTGTTATTTTCGGAGGGGTAAAACAAGGAAATCAAGAGGCAGCCTTGAGAAAAGGCGTTGATATTCTGGTAGCAACACCGGGAAGACTTCTGGACTTTATTGCTCAGGGAATTATCAGCCTGAAAAATCTTGAGATTTTCGTTCTGGATGAAGCAGACAGAATGCTGGATATGGGTTTTGTACATGATGTAAAAAGAATCATTAAACTTTTACCTCAGAGAAGACAGACTTTATTTTTCTCAGCAACCATGCCGACTGAAATTCAGAAGCTGGCTAATTCTATCCTTAATAATCCTGTGAAAGTAGAGGTTACTCCTGTTTCTTCTACCGCAGATACCATCAAACAATCTGTATATTTTGTTGAAAAGGATAATAAACTGAATTTATTAACCCACATTCTTGAAAATGACATTTCAGATTCGGTACTGGTATTTTCAAGAACGAAGCATGGTGCGGATAAGATTTCAAGAAAACTTCAGAAAGACAATATCTCTGCTGAGGCTATTCATGGGAACAAATCTCAGAATGCTAGACAAAATGCATTGAACAACTTTAAATCCGGAAAAACAAGAGTTCTTGTAGCGACAGATATTGCCGCAAGAGGAATTGATATTGATGAGCTGAAATTCGTTATCAATTTTGAGCTTTCTGATGTTTCTGAAACCTATGTACACAGAATCGGAAGAACAGGAAGAGCGGGAGCTGAAGGTAATTCTATATCTTTTGTAGACGGACTTGATCTTTTGAACTTAAAGAATACAGAAAAGCTAATTGGGAAGAAAATTCCTGTGATCAAGGATCATCCGTTCCATACTGATGACCTGGTAGTACAGAAAAGAGATTCTAACAATAAGCCGGTTTCAACAGGGGGCGAAAGGCCTAAAACAGGCGGCAACAATAATTCAAGGTCGAATAACAACCGTAAAAAGCCTTCCGGTGGAGCTTCAGTAGGGTTTAAAAAACCTAAGAATAAGAATTTCACCAGAAAAAAATAAAATAAAAGTCCTTTTCAAAGAAAAGGACTTTTTTATTGATCATTTATTATTATTCGATTCTTTGTTTTGTATAGCAGTAGCCTATAATACAAAATGGTAAACAGGCTGCCAGATAGGTGGTAGAAAAGAAATTATTCTGATAAGAAAACCCTAAAGTGAAATACTGTTCACTTACAAAACTTAACATCACCAAAAAAAGAACATAGGCTGAAAAGTAAAATACTGTTTCTATTTTTTTAACATAAAAAGAAAGGATGACCGCAAGTAGTATAAAGAACAACATAACAAATTTATTACTTTGTCCCTGAAGGGTAAGAGGGTTGTATTGCAGCACATGCTCCATACTTTTGGCAGGCAGCAGAACAGATGCCAATAATATTGTTAGTGTCAGTAAAAAACTGAGACCAAATTTTATTTTATTTTTCCAGCTGGTTTTCAAAAAAGGATGTAATAAAAAGATAATCAAAGGAATGATTACCACACTTCTTGTAAGACATAGAATTCCTATGCATATTCCCAACAGAAAGGGTCTTTTAAAATAATCATCTTTAAACATTCTGTTCCAAAAAAGAATAAAGACCGCAACTGCAATAAAAGAAGAGATAAAATCACTCTTACAGACCACTTCATAAATGTAAGCCAGGGAAATACCTAACATGCCTATGGCAAGAAATCTATGAAAATTGCTCTTAAATTCCAAAAAAACAACATAGGAAAACAGTAAAAAGACTGCAACCTGTAGGTAGCCGACATTCCCTAAAAAATAAAAAACACTTGACAAAAGCAATTGCCCGGGAAGATAAGATGATAAATTTCCCATGAAATTTGGAGTATCATAAATATATTCTCCTTTTACCCAATGTTGCACAGAAAATTCTAACGTTGCCCATCTGTCAATATTCATTTTGTAAGGATCTTTCATCACATGGCACATCGCAATGTAAGCGATCGTTATAAAAATGATAAGAAGATATACCAATTTTTTGGTCCATAATTTTTTCAAACAGGACCATTTTCCTAAAGAAAATAATAATAAGTTGCCTCCTGAAAAAAGAATAATTAAAATAGTAAGAGGAACAAAAGACTGTCTGATTCCATATTTTGTCAGAAATAAAAGATTAATGATAAAATAAACAGCAAACAGCAATATGCCATTCAACCTGTTGCTCCTAATAATATTTAACAGGACACTCATTAATTATGATATTTGAAAAATGTTTTTAGCATTTTCTGTTGTGATACGGTCTATCTCAGAAAAATCTTTTCCATAGATATTCACCAGTTTTCCGGCAACCAGATCAAGATAGGAACTTTCATTTCTTTTTCCTCTGTGAGGAACCGGAGCCAGGTAAGGAGAATCTGTTTCCAGAACAATTTTATCCAATGGAATTTCACTCAGAAACTGGTCTATTTTTCCATTTTTAAAGGTCACAACTCCACCGATCCCTAAAATAAAATTAAGATCAATCGCTTGCTGTGCCTGTTCCAGATTCCCTGAAAAACAATGAAAAATTCCTCTTAGTTTCGGGTGTTTCTTTCTTTCAAGTACCTCGAACGTCTCATCAAAACTTTCTCTTGTATGGATTACAATCGGAAGATCCTTTTCTATCGCCCAGTCGATCTGCTGTTCAAAGGCTTTCACCTGAATATCAAGTGTTGTTTTATCCCAGTACAGGTCAATTCCGATCTCTCCTATTGCCGGGAAATGTCTCTTATCAAGATAATTTTTTACAATTTCAAGTTCCTTTTCCCACGATTCCGGTTTTACATAACAAGGATGTAATCCCATCATTGAAAAAATCTGTCCCGGATATTCTGTTTCCAGCTGCAGCATTTTTTCATGCGATTCAGAATCGATAGCAGGAAGATAAAATTCTGTAATCCCTTTATCTAAAGCTCTCTGAATGGCTTCTTTTCTGTCTTCATCAAATTCTTCTGCGTATAGATGTGTATGTGTATCAATCATTTTATTTAAAATTTCAATAGATCTTCGTATGGGTTTTCAAGTCCCAGCAATAGTCCGAAAGCGGGTTCTGTTTTTATTCCCTGTTTTTTAAGTTCTATTATTTTTTGTTTAAATTTTTCTCCTTTTTCCTGTAATATTTTGTATTCAGCAATCATATGAAGATAGGCGTTCTGCTGTATTGTAGGCTTATTCTGTCCGAAAATCTCAATAGGAAATCCATCCAGCATAAAATTTAATGTAATGCATTTCTCACCATTTATAATAGGATATTCCACATCTACATCGTAAGGAATAAATCTGCTCCACATTAAATCATCCAGAAAGTCCTCTTCAAATTTTAAATCTACCTCAAAAATAATATCCAGATCACTGCCTTCTATATCAATTTCAATAGGAACTGTTCCCACCAAAATAGGTGAATAATACTTTAATTTCTCAAAAAAATGATGTTTCGTAAGAGTTTCGTACGCTTTTTTCTGTCTTTCATTTCCATCTTTCAGATAGTCAATTCTGGTGAAATCAAGCATTTAAAATATTTTATGTTTTACTTTTTTACGCTGTACTTCAATTCTCTGATCCAGTTTTTCTCTGAATTCTATAAACTTCGGATCTTTCTTATCACTGGTTTTATGTTCCAGCGCTCTCATAATCTTAAAATTTTCTTTGATAAAGCTCTGGGTTTCCTCTGAAAAATAAGATCTTCCAAACTTCTCAAAAATATAATTCACCGCCTGTGTACTGGGATGAATCATATCTTCCTTGTAAAAACGATAATCCCGGAGATCGTCCATTAAAATCTCATAAACAGGCAGATAATGGCAGTCCTCGAACATCGAAATAGACTCATGGATTGCCGTAATAAGCTTGGATTTACTTAGTTGATTTTCTACCATTCCATCTTTCGTATGTCTGACAGGTGAAACGGTAAACAGGATTTGTACTCCTTCTTTGCAAATATCTTTAAGATCCAGAATAGTCTGGTAAATTGAAGTGGTGAGCTCCTGATGGGAAAGCAGTCCTTTCTCAAAAAACTTTTGCGGAATCTTGTGACAGTTGGCTACCAGCTTTTTCTTGGGAAGAAATTCATAGATAAATGAAGATCCGTAGGTGATAATGATCCAGTCAGCTTCCTGAAGGAAGGCATTTCCCGCTTCAATAGCTCCATTAATCTTATCTAAGGTCTGATGAATATATCGGGTATCAAAACTGGTGTGATGATCAAGAGAAATATATTCTTCATTGTAAGTGATCAGTTCATCTTCTTAATAAAATGCAGAGTCTTGTAATCTATTGACGGCTTTATTGAT
>CBFQYI010000331.1:0-5331 GCA_965720825.1 uncultured Chryseobacterium sp.
TTTTGTTTTTGGATAATTCTTTAGGAGCAACCCCTGAAAATTTCTTTACTTCTTTGATGAAATGATTCTGATCGGTATAATTCAGTTCCGGGAAAAGTCTTCCCTGCGCAATGTGTTCCAATGATGCTCTGAATCGCAAAATAGTAGAGTAGGCTTTCAATGACAAACCAAGTTGTTTGGTAAAGTACCGGTTGATCTGTCTGCTGCTCCATCCTGTTTTCTCAGAAAGTTCCTGTACGCTCATTTCCCCTTTTGAAGCATAAACCAATTCGAAAAGTTTGATTTTTCTTTCATCTGCTTTTTGAGGAAGCAATTCTTTTATTTTTTGAGTAGCTTTCGTACAGCAAAGGCTAAAGTTCTTTAAATCATCTGCTTTAAAATTCCAGAAATCAGGAGAAAGCTCTTTTCCGATATTCAATAAATCAGCGATGGGAGTATTTAAAATATATTCCACAGCAAGAGGTTTGAAACTAACGATAAAAGCTGTTGTATGGGGAGAGATAAATCTTTGTTCAGGATAGGTTTCCAGTCCCAGAAGGGTAATATGAAAAGATTCTGAAGCCGATAGTGAGAAAAATAAATCAATTCTTCCATCAGGAATAATTACGACTTCTTTAGCCTCATCCGAGAGATTCTGAAAAGTACCCAGATTTTCAACAAAATCAGCGATCTCTTTGTCAGGTTCGATGAAGGTATAAGTGAAATCATTGTCCATAATTGTTGCCTGCGTACTTGCTTTAATTAAGAAAATTACAAAATTTGTGGTAAACTGCAAAGTCCAATACAATTCATTATAATCCTTAAGGGCTCAACTGGACCAGTACATTTTAGAATATCTGCACCAGTTGAATGGCTTCTGAATACGATATTTTTGTAAATTGACCATTAAATGACCTGAAAATGAAAAATATGAAGGAGCAAGAAATAGATTTTTTACACCACAATGAGTCGGCCTGGAACAAACAGGCGTTAGCACAGAATGAGTGGTCAAAAGCGGTAAGCTCAGAATTGATTAATGATGCAAAAGAAGGAAAATGGGATGTTCACCTGACCCCAAAACCACTGAATAAAGAATGGCTGGGAGAGGTGAGAGGAAAGAAAATTCTGTGTCTGGCATCGGCAGGAGGACAGCAGGCTCCGGTTTTGGCTGCTGCAGGAGCTTCTGTTGTAGTTTTTGATATTTCCGGGGAACAGTTGAAGCAGGATGAAAAGGTAGCAGAACGTGATGGACTGTCATTGCAAACAGTTCAGGGCAATATGAGAGACCTGAGTGTTTTTGAAAATGAAACCTTTGATATTGTATTCCATCCCATATCCAATCATTATGTGGAAGATGTGAATCCGGTTTGGAGAGAAGCTTATAGAGTCTTGAAAAAAGGAGGAGCATTGCTGGCAAGCTTTTTTAATCCTGTAGTGTTCGTAGCAGACAGGAATCCTCAGGATATAAAAGATGGGATTATCAGACCAAAATATACACTTCCTTATGCTGATATAAAAGATTTGGATCAGGATCAGATCAACAGAAAACTGGAGAATAATGAAGCTTTGGTTTTCGGACATACCCTTTCCGATCTTATTGGAGGACAGTTGAAAGCTGGTTTTATGATTTCAGATTTTACAGAAGAAATGCAGCCCAATCCACGCTTCTTAATAGATGAGTACCTTCCTACTTTCATAGCAACAAAAGCAGTGAAATTGAAATAATACAAGTCATTTAAGTCTCAACGGTTTTTAGGAGTATCATTTCTAATGATGTGAAAAATTCCCTTCCATTGGTGGGGTGGCGAAAATTCAAAGAATTTTTGAAGGGTGGTTTTATACCGCTTCAAATTAACCAGACTTCCATTAATTATCGCTACTTTAGATGGCTCAAAGTATATTTATGAGGACACTTTAATGGACAAATCATCACTTAATACCTATTTCCATTCCTTATTCAGTATCCAAGCTGAGGTGGTTGAAAAAATTACTGAAAAATTCAGTCATTTTGAGTTAAAAGCGAATACTGTTTTATTGGATAAAGATGCCATCAGTACCAAAACATACTTTCTGGAAAAAGGGTATGTCCGTTCATTTATATTGAATGAAGATAATGAGGAGATTACGACCAATATTTATAAAGCTCCCTGCTTTGTTAATGATTTTCTATCCTTTTTCAGGCAGCAGCCTACCAAAGAAATATATCAGACCGTAACCGATTGCGTTTTCTGGGAAACAGGATTGGAAAATGTACAGCATAATTTCCATAACATTCCTGAGTTCAGAGAGTTCAGCAGGCTTCTTTTTGTTCTTAATTATTATAATATTCATGACAGGTTGATCGAAATGGCGAGTCAGAAGGCTTCCACAAGATATTTTAACCTGATGAAGAAAGATCCGGATATTTTTCAGCATGTCCCTTTGAAGGTAATTGCTTCTTACCTCGGAATTAAAGACAGCTCCCTGAGCCGGATCAGAAGAGATATTCATAAATTGTAATTTCTTTTCATTTGTCAAGTGATATTTTAAATGTCATCCCTGATCTTTGCTTAAAAATAATTTCATGAACAAAAAACATATTGTAGTAGTAGGATTGGGTGGTGTAGGCGGTTATTTTGGTTTTAAAATCAATCAGACCAATGAAACTACAGGAAAATATTCTGTTTCTTTTGTTGCCCGCGGAGAAACTTATGATAAAGTAAAAGAAAACGGATTGACATTGCTGTCTCCGGAGCATTCCAATTCACAGACTCATCCTAATAATATAGTAGAGAATATCAGTGAGATCAAAAATCCTGATCTGGTGTTGATCTGTGTAAAAGAATATGATCTTGAAAATGTCTGTAAACAATTACTGTCAGTCATTCATAAAGATACTGTCCTTCTTCCGATGATGAACGGAGCAGACATCTATGACAGAATACGCACTATTATTCCAGATCATACTGTTCTTCCAACCTGTGTGTATGTAGCTTCTCATATTAAGGAAAGGGGAACTGTAGAACATAAAGGTAATGCAGGGAAAATCATTGTGGGAAGAGATCCTGAGCATTTTTCTGCCCCTGTAGAATGGATTACAGAGCTATTGAGTGAAAGTAAGATTGACTTTGATTTTAAAGATAATTCATTATCAGATATCTGGACAAAATTCATATTCATAGCAAGCTTTGGATTGGTAACTGCGAAGCATAACTCGTCCATGGGGGCCGTATGTACCGATGAACAGCAAAAGAATGAAGCCACCGGAATTATGAAAGAAATACAACAGATTGCTGCTAAGAAAGGAATAGATCTTCAGGAAGATATTGTTGACGCTACTTTTAAGAAAGCCTCTACATTTCCTTTTGAAACTCCAACGTCCCTACAGCTTGATATCAATTCCGGAAAGAAAGATAACGAATTGGAATTGTTTGCAGGTGCTGTATTGAAATATGGAGCTGAAACAGCTGTAGAAACTCCTTTCACTCAAAAAATTTATACTGAGATTAAAGCAAAATAAGTTCAGGCTAAAGCCGAATGAGAAAGAATGATAAAAAAGGCGGGCTAAAACCCGCCTTTATTGAAATTAAATATAAAAGATAGAAGTTTATTAAGCACTGTGCATGAATTTTTGTCTGTCCAATAGTACTTCTTCCGTTTCCCTGTGATCAGGATCATCTACACAACAGTCTACGGGACACACCGCCTTACATTGAGGTTCTTCATGAAAGCCTTTACATTCCGTACATTTTCCGGATACAATATAATACACTTCATCCGAAACAGCTGGATGGTAAGCATCGGCATCACCTTCTGTGCCGTCGGGGAATGTAATATGTCCTGAAAGTTTAGTCTTATCTTTCCAGCGCCAGTCGATAGCACCTTCGTAAATGGCTGAGTTGGGGCATTCAGGTTCGCAGGCTCCACAGTTGATACAGGCATCTGTTATTTTTATAGCCATATTGTTTGAATTTAAAGGGTTTAAAAAAGGGATTTCTTCAACGTTGAATAGTTCGGAAATCCCCGATAAACTTAATTACAGCAGTTCAACACTGTTTCTTGAAATAAGCAGCATAAAGCGTGCTAATTTTTATTTTTAACTCATTAATCTGCAGCAATTTCTACCAATAGACCATCCATTTGAGCTGTAAGATGAATCTGGCAGGCTAATCTGCTGGTAGCCTTGGAGGTAAATAGTTCTGATAATAAAGCTTCTTCAATATCATTTTTTTCAGGAAGAAGAATTGTATCACTCAAAATAAAGCAGTGACAGGTAGCACACATGGCCATACCTCCGCACATGGCTTCCATGGGTAATTCGTAGGCCTTGCAGATGTCCTTAAGGGTAAGTCCCATTTCTAAAGGACACAATAGAGTGTGTGTATTACCACTTTGGTCAATAACTGTAACCGTAATTTCGTTCTCCATAATCCTTAGTCTATTGTGGCAATTTTTTTAGAAGTTGCAATGCTGATAAGCTTATTAAACTTACCGGAATAGAGCTCTGAAATTTGCGTAGATTGTTCAGCTGCGAATAATGACGATCTGACAATCGGAACGCTGAATGGCAATGGCCATGCACGCAATGATTTGGCAATAGAATCCATGGCGTTGATTCCCTGCATAGCCTGCAGACCATCAGCCCAGCATACCAACCCTACAGTTTTATCAGTCAGATAAGGTTCGTATCTGTTGGCCGTTACTTCAAGCCAGTCCAGACAGTTTTTCATCACACCCGGGATGCTTCCGTGATAAAGAGGAGCCAGCCAGATATGAAGATCAGCATCAGTAAACATCTGAGTCATACGTTCTACAGCCAAAGGAGTTTTGGTAAGGGTAACATCAAATAGAGGAATACCGGAATCAGCAAGGGTAAAAATATCAGTCTGAATTCCCAACATTTTCAGACGTTCTGAGAAATAGTCCGAAATCAGTCCGGAAGTAGATAAAGCTCTTCTTTCCAGTGATCCGTTGAATATGATTGCTTTCATTTTTTTATTGTTTAAAAATTACTTTGGGTAATCCTATCTCGCCGTACATCAATGTTTTTACCAAAGGTTTTAATAATCCTGCGGCTAATAAATACAGGGCAGGATCATGACTGGTACTTGCCCGGACAACCACTTTCTGGTTTTTATATTGTTTAAGGTCAGCGTAAATGAGACGGCGTTTCCAAAGGTCGAGAAGAATAGTTTCTGCATTGTTTAAATCTGCATAAGAAGCATAAGGAGACAGTTTTTCCATAATCAGCATATAAGCCCAGGGAGGAATAATGGCATCCGTAGAACAGATGATTCCTACTGCTTTTTCATTGTATATAGAAAAATCCACCGCAGCAATTGATTCCTTAAATTCTTTCTCCTTCACAATCAT
>CBFQYI010000332.1:0-5320 GCA_965720825.1 uncultured Chryseobacterium sp.
AGCTGATTATTATTTGCATTAAAAACTCCAATACTGCCATCTTTTGGGCCTCCTGCTCCACCCATAAAGGTCATAAAATATCTGCCGTCATTCGTGAAAAATAAATTTTCACCTACTGTATTCTCACCGGTATCAATAGGAGTTGCATTCAATAATATGGGCTGTCCGTTTTTATCTTTTCCTGCTTTTACTTCATAAAGGTAGCTGCCCCCCAGAGCAGTTGTGAACATTTTATTCGCATTTTGATTATAATAAATATGATGAGGCAATACACCAATACCTAATTCAAGCTTGCTGCTGATGTTTCCAAAATTGGGGGCTTCAGGATCAAGTTCAATAACGGCAATTCCGTCTGGTAATCCTTTTAAACTTCTGTAATCAATGTAAAACGAAGAATCATGCGGGTGATCCGGATAATGATTATCATTTTGACAACTCAATAATATTACCAAAGTAATACATAATAGAACTGAATTAAGTTTTAATTTCATGATTTTCAGGTTATTATTGTTAGTATTATAAATATAAAACATTTTTAATGAAAAATAAAATATATTACACCAATATGTGAAAAACAATAAATAGCAATAGTAAATAGTGCTTCCATAGTTAATACCAGGAAGCATGAAATTAAAATCCGTTAAAGTATTTTAGATATTTTTAATCAAATGTTTTACTGGAATCTACCAGCAAAGAGTTAAGCGTATTAAGTTCCTCATCTGTCATATCTCTCCATTTCCCAACCGGCAAATCAAGTTTGATATTCATGATACGGATTCGCTTCAGTTTTTTTACTTCGTATCCAAGATATTCACACATTCTTCGGATCTGTCTGTTGAGCCCTTGTGTAAGGATAATTCTGAAATTCATTTCATCAATCTTTTCTACCTCACATTTTTTAGTCACAGTATCAAGGATTGGAACACCGTTTCGCATTTTTTCCAGAAATCTTGGAGTGATAGGCTTATCTACGCGAACAAGATATTCTTTTTCGTGGTTATTTCGTGCTCTCAGAATTTTATTAACGATATCTCCGTCACTCGTTAAGAAAATAAGTCCTTCACTTGGTTTATCCAATCTACCGATAGGAAAAATTCTTTTCGGGTGATTGATATAATCAACGATATTATTTTTTTCACGTTTTGTATCTGTAGTACAAACAATTCCTACCGGTTTATTAAAAACGATATACACCGGTTTTTCCTGAGGCTCTCTGATCGGTTTTCCGTCTACTTCTACAAGGTCTTCATCAGAAACTTTGGTTCCTAACTCAGGAATTTTTCCGTTTATCTTGATTCTTCCTTCTTCCAGAAGTTTATCTGCTGCTCTTCTTGAACAGTATCCCACTTCTGATAAATATTTATTGATACGCGTTTTTTCCATTAGTCTTTTCCGTAGCTGGTATAATTTTTATTGCTGAAATAGTACTTTCATACTGTAAGGTTATGAAAAACGGTCAGCTAATATTAGCAGTATTTCCTAATTTAAAGTTAGAAAGAAAATAATATCCCTATGGCACACAAACCATAAACAATACTTTCTGATGTACTATTCTCAATATCCTGAGAATTGCTGATTGATTTTTACAGACCTTCGAATCTGTACTCATTATTCAGGAACTGATCTGTGGCATCCTCAATAGCATAGTCACCAATCCTGGTACGTCTTAGCTGTGTCAGATAAGCTCCTACACCCAATTCCTGTCCGATATCATGGGCAAGACTTCTGATGTAAGTTCCTTTTGAACATCCTACCATAAAACTCACCAAAGGAAAATCAATTTTTATATCCTTGATGTAATGGATCGTTGTTTTTCTTGCTTTCATTTCCACTTCTTCACCCGCTCTGGCAAGGTTGTAAGCTCTTTCGCCATCAATTTTAATAGCCGAATAAACAGGTGGTTTCTGTTCAATTTCTCCAACAAATTTTTTCAGTATTTCTATTACTTGTTCTTCAGTAATATGGGAAATCTCCTGTTGAAGAATTTCAGGTTTTTCAGTATCATAGGATTCCGTCTGTACACCGATCTTGATCTCCGTCCAATATTCTTTGGGAGCATCCTGTATCTCCGGAATCTTCTTTGTAAATTTTCCACAGCAGACAATAAGCAGACCGGTTGCTCTGGGATCTAAAGTCCCGGCGTGTCCGATTTTAAATTTTTTAGGAAGATCAAACTCCCTTTTAAGTTTATATTTCATTTTATTGACAGCCTGGAAGGAAGTCCAGTCCAAAGGCTTATCCAATAAAAAAATGTATCCTGATTTCAGTTCTTCAGCAGTCATGAATGGGTATAAAAGATTTCTTATTTAAAGAAATAAAAATAAATTAGCAGGGCAATTCCAACAAAAATACGGTACCAGCCCCAAGGTTTAAATCCATATTTGTTAAGCACTCCAATGAATGCTTTGATCGCGATAAGCGCTACAATAAATGCTACAATATTTCCTACAACGAAGATCATGATGTGATCCTGTGAAGCCATAATCATTTCATATCCTTTCTGCGGATTTGCAGTTTCTTTTCCCCAGGTTTTAACAAAAACTGAATACACAGTCACTGCCAGCATCGTAGGTACAGCAAGGAAGAAAGAAAATTCTGCAGCCGCTTTTCTTGTAAGACCTTGTGCCATTCCTCCAATGATGGAAGCTGCACTACGGCTCGTTCCCGGCATCATCGCAAGACACTGCCAAAAACCGATGGTAACAGCATTTCTTATGGTAATTCCTTTTTCATCATCAATCTTAGGATTCTTAAACCATTTATCTGCAAACAGTAAAACAACACCGCCTAAAACCAATACGGAAGAAATAGCAATCTGATTTCCAAGAACAGCTTCAATTTTATCATCAAACAAATAGCCCAATACCAAAGCCGGAACTACAGCAAATGCAAGTTTGAAATAGAACTGAATATTATTGAAGTCAAAAAACTTTTTCCAGTAGGCTACTACCACAGATAAAATAGCTCCAAACTGAATAGACACCTGAAACATTTTTAAAAATTCTGTTTCCTCCAATCCCATAAGATTTGCAGTAAATCCCATGTGTGCAGTAGAAGAAATCGGAAGATATTCTGTTAACCCCTCTACAATGGCAATAATAATTGCTTTGATTAAATCCATATTCCTTTAAAAAATTAAAAGATTAAGAGATCCGGAAACTCAGAATACATAATTCTCAATTTCTTAATCTCTTAATCTCAAAATATAAAAATTTATTTATTTTCTTTTTAAGATCGCGTACACTTCTATTACAAATCCTATAACAACAAACAGAGGTGCTATTCTGATTCTTCTGATAGAAAATATATCGTCATTCCATGAGTTAGGATCAAATTTCCCATCTACAGTATTGGCATCGGGTCCCATCATCAGTAGAAATCCTACTATAATAAATGCTAATCCGATCAGCATCCATTTGAAATTCTGCTGTCCGAAATAGAAAGCGTTTTCCTGTGGTACTTCAGCTTCATGTCCAAAGTCTGAAGCGGAAAATTTATTTGTTTTTTTGCTCATTATTAAGAGTAATATAAATCGTCAACGTTTGATTTTAAGAATCTCCATGTAGCGAAAATTGTACTTAAGACAGAAATAAAAATTCCAACACCAAGTACCAGGATAACTAACCAGAAGTACTGATTGTTGTCCTGTACGAAAGCCGAACCAATCTGGCTTGTGAAATAGTACCAAACTCCACCTAACGCAATAAGACCTATTACAGAGCCGATAGCTCCCAAAATAATAGCTTCTACAATGAAAGGTTTAAGGATAAATCTTCTTTTCGCTCCTACAAGCTGCATTGTTTTAATAATAAATCTCTTCGAGAATATTTTCAGACGGATAGAGTTGTTGATCAATACAACGGCCAATATCAGGAATAGAACTGAAAATCCTAAAATCCATTTCAGAATTCTGCTCAGGTTATTGTAGACGTCTACCATTAAAGTACTGTCATTTTTAACATCAATAATCCCCGGAACAGACTTGATCTCTTTGATGGCTTCATCAATTTTTGCTGGATCTACGAATTCCGGTTTTAAAGCAACTTCAATAGAAGAAGGGAAAATATTTTCTTCGAACAATGCATCACTGTCGATTCCCATAGTCTTTTTGGCTTCTTTAGCCGCCATATCTCTTGAAATATAAGTCGCTTTTTTTA
The DNA here is from genome assembly GCA_965720825.1 of uncultured Chryseobacterium sp. Classification (GTDB taxonomy): domain Bacteria; phylum Bacteroidota; class Bacteroidia; order Flavobacteriales; family Weeksellaceae; genus Chryseobacterium. The sequence goes on from CBFQYI010000332.1 coordinate 4,158, forward strand.
CAGGCGCTAATAACTGTACCTTTTTAAAAGTTTCTTCCTCAAGTTTTGCAATTTTTACAGAATCTTTAGCGTCATAGTTTTCATCAAAGTAGGCGTTCACCACCAACTGTTCTTTGATATAGTCAGAATACTTCTGGGCATTAATCAGAATAAGCCCCATTAATCCTAACAAAAATAACACTAAGGCAATACTTATCACTACTGTAATATTGCTGGACCGAAGCCTTTTCTTATTAAATTCATCTACAGATTTAGCCATTAATATTAAAATTTTTGGCTAAAATAGAAAAAATCTTCCGAAATTTGGGACGAAATAAAGAAAATCACTGTTAATAAAATCATAAAAAACGTTGAGTGTAAAAGCAAAAAAACATCTTGGACAGCACTTCCTGACAGATGAAAATATCGCAAGAAAAATCGTAGAAGGTCTTAGTTTTGAGAACTATACCAACATCATGGAAGTAGGTCCCGGAATGGGAGTCCTAACCAAATATCTTCTTGAAAAGGATCAAAACATTTACCTTGCCGAAATAGACACGGAATCTATTGAATACCTGAAAAACAACTATACAAAAGTAACGGAAGATACTTTTGTAGGAGATTTCCTGAAGCAGGATTTCAGTTTTATCAAAGACGATCAGATCGCTATCATAGGAAATTTCCCTTATAACATTTCGTCACAGATTCTGTTTCAGATTGTAGATCATTACCAATTGATCCCGGAAATGGTAGGAATGTTCCAGAAAGAGGTTGCTGAAAGAACAGCTGCTGTTCCGAGAACTAAAGATTACGGTATTCTTTCTGTTCTGATACAGGCTTATTATGATGTATCTTATATGTTTACGGTACATGAGAATGTCTTCAATCCTCCCCCAAAAGTAAAATCGGGAGTCATCAGGCTTACAAGAAACCCTAAGGAAGGACTTGCGGGTAATGAAGTCCTGTTTAAGCAGATTGTAAAAACAGGCTTCAACCAGAGAAGGAAAAAGCTGTCTAATGCTCTGAAATCATTAAACATTCCTGAAGCCTTAAAAGGACATGAATTTTTAGATAAGAGAGCGGAAGAACTTAGTGTAGCCGATTTTATACACTTTGCCAATCTGTGGAAAGAAAATCAATAAGACAATTATTATAAAAGCTCCTCTACTATAGAGTGCACCCAA
>CBFQYI010000333.1:0-5291 GCA_965720825.1 uncultured Chryseobacterium sp.
GTTTAAAGTTGTAAGTACACCACACCTCGTACCCCGAAACCCGCACCCCGCATCTCGAAACCCGCAACCCGAAACCCGAAACTCGAAACCCGTACCTCGCAACCCGCAACATTCAACCAAAAACTTTGAACATTGAACATTGAACTATTATCTTTGCACTATGAAAGATTTAATGGGCAGAGCGATCTGGGATTATTATCACAATGACAATCCTGAAGATCTGCAGACTGAAACGTCAATTTCTGAGCTGGATGAACTTCCGGTGGATTATTTATTCAGAGATTTTGAAGACATGAATGATATTGAGCAGAAAGCACTGCAGTTATCCAACGGAAAAGTCCTGGATATCGGAGCGGGTGCAGGTTCTCATTCTTTATACCTTCAAAATGAAAGAAATCTTGATGTGACAGCATTGGATATTTCACCTAAATCTATTGAGGTCTGCAAGCTTAGAGGCATTAAAAAAGCAGTTTGTGAAAATATGCTTGATTTCTCTGAAGAAACTTTTGATACCCTTTTATTATTGATGAATGGTACCGGAGTTTTTGAAAGTCTTGCGAAAATTGATACTTATCTTCAGAAACTGCATACTTTACTGAACGATGGCGGACAGGTTTTAATTGACAGTACAGATATTCTTTATATGTTTGACCGTGATAAAGACGGAGGAGTGTATATTCCGGCTGGTGGATACTACGGAGAACTGGAGTATGTGGTTCATTATAAAGGAGAATCTGAAGAACCGATTACCTGGCTGTATCTTGACTTTAATACGCTGAAAAATGCTGCCACAAATAATGGTTTCAAAATAGAAAGCGTATTGAAAGATGAAGACGCTTACTTAGCGAAACTGACTAAGAAGTAGTTTATAACACGTCATTGCGAGCTGAAAGCGAAGCAATCTCACGAATTCATATATGGTCATTCTGTACACCGGAATGACTTTTTTTGTGCCTGTTCCTAGCCCCGATAGAAACGGTTACCCCACAGCACATGGCTGGCTTTTTGGTCAGGCGCGAGGAGTAAAAGTGGATAGCGGGAATAAGCTCTTTATGATTGTCTGAATATTTGTATGACTCTTAAAAAAGGATAATAAGAAAACCATTCCTGAAAATAAAAATAGATCAGAACAGCCGTTCCGACACATAAAATCACAGGAAGAATATAAGATGCTGCACGATAAGGAAGTTTTTTGGGAGTTCCTAAAACGCTGATGACAAGTAAACCCAAAGCTCCTATGGCAATGACCCCAATTTCTGGGCTGTACCTGGAAGATGTACCGAAATCAAAATGGGAAAGCAGAACGTATTTCTGAAACATAAAAAAAAGAAAGCCAAATGCCAGTGCGAAAAAACTTGCGAGGTACTTTTTAAGTTTGATAAAATTAAGGAATAGCAAAATAGACCCCGGAATAGGAGTAAAAAAAAGACTGCTGACCAAAATAGTCATTCTCGAATACAGTTTAATAGCCTCAGGATCTTCTGTAATATGATCTTTCCAGACTTCTACTTCTTCTGCACGTCTTGCTTCTTCAGCTTCTTGTTTACGCTGAATCAACTGCTGAACATTCATTTTTTCCTGTTCACTGAAAACACGTCCTCGTTCTTCCAGAATTTCAAAAGCTGCCTGAACGGCCTCTGGAACAAAGCGGTTGCCTTCTTTTAAATATCCCTCCAATTCCTGATTGGAAAGTTTCCTTAAAACATTTTTATTGACCATAAGCTCTATATAAAACAAAGGCTGCTTCGTGTGAAACAGCCTGTTATCTTTATAAGGATTTTAATTATCCGATCTCAATACCGTTTTCAACATTACTGTCATCCGGTGTTACGAAAGATAATTTTCCGTCTGGTTTTGTTGTTAATAATAACATTCCCTGAGATTCAATTCCTCTGATTTTTCTTGACGCAAGGTTCAGAAGGATCATCACCTGCTTCCCGATTACTTCTTCAGGAGTGAAACTTTCTGCAATACCGGAAACAACAGTTCTTACGTCTACTCCTGTATCTACAGTAAGTTTTAATAATTTGTCTGCTTTTTCTACTTTTTCAGCTTCTAAAATGGTTGCTGTTCTAAGGTCTATTTTAGTAAAGTCATCAAACGTGATCTCCTCTTTCATAGGGTTTGCGTTAGGGTTTGTTTTTTTATTGTTTTGTTTTGTGTTTTCTAGCTTTTGGATCTGAGCCTCGATGACATCGTCTTCAATTTTTGAGAAAAGAAGGGAAGATTCGTTGATTTTGTGACCCGTTTCAATTAGGACGGATTTGTTTTCAATAGTGTTCCAGTCTTTCTTCTCAACATTGAACATGTTCAATAGCTTTTCAGAGCTGAAAGGCATGAAAGGTTCGCATAATTGAGCTAAAGCTACAGCTATTTGTGCTCCAACGAATAAAGATTGAGCCGCTTTTTCAGGGTTGTCTTTAATGGTTTTCCAAGGTTCTTCTGTCTGAAGATATTGGTTTCCAAAACGGGCAAGATTCATTAAGGCAGTTAATGAATTTCTGAACTCATAATTTTCAAGAAATCCTGAAATTTCTTTTGCCGATTTACTTATTTCGTGCAGTTCAGGACTGTTTACATCTCCTTGTGGAATAACACCATCATAATATTTATGAATAAGAACAGCAACTCTGTTGATGAAGTTTCCGAAGATCCCTACCAATTCAGAATTATTTTTAGTCTGGAAATCTTTCCATGTAAAGTTGTTATCCTTTGTTTCCGGAGCAGATGAAAGAAGCGCATATCTTAACACATCCTGTTGTCCAGGGAAGTCTTCCACATATTCATGGGCCCATACTGCCCAGTTTCTTGATGTTGAGATCTTATCGTTCTCAAGGTTCAGGAATTCAAAAGCAGGAACATTAGCCGGCATAATATAATCTCCGTGCGCTTTCATCATTGAAGGGAAAATAATACAGTGGAATACAATATTATCTTTTCCGATAAAATGTACCAGATCGCTTTCTGGACTCTGCCAGTAGTCTTTCCAGTCTTTTCCGTTTTTCTCTGCCCATTCTTTGGTGAAAGAGATATAACCGATAGGAGCATCAAACCACACGTATAATACTTTTCCTTCAGCATTCGGAAGTGGAACCGGAACTCCCCAGTTAAGGTCTCTGGTCATGGCACGAGGTTTAAGGCCATCATTCAACCAAGATTTAACCTGTCCGTATACGTTAGGTTTCCAGTCATCTTTATGACCTTCAATGATCCATTCATTTAAAAAGTCTTCGTATTCATTTAACGGAAGATACCAGTTTTTGGTTTCTTTAAGGATAGGAACATTTCCGCTAAGCATTGATTTCGGATTGATCAGCTCAGAAGGAGAAAGGGTAGAACCACATTTCTCACACTGGTCTCCGTAAGCGTTTTCGTTACCACAATTAGGACATGTTCCTACAATATAACGGTCAGCAAGGAATTCTCCTGCCTGCTCATCAAAATACTGCTCAGAAATTTCTTCAGTGAATTTTCCTTTCTCGTATAAAACCTTGAAGAAATCCTGACTGGTTTCATAATGCTTTTTAGACGTTGTTCTGGAATATTCATCAAATGAAATTCCAAGGTCAGAAAAAGATTTTTTAATGATCTCGTGATATTTGTCCACGATATCCTGAGGAGTTACCCCTTCTTTTTTAGCTCTTATGGTAATAGGAATCCCGTGCTCATCTGAACCACAGATAAACGCTACATCTTTTCCTAATCTTCTCTGAAATCTTGCGTAAACATCCGCAGGAATATAAACACCTGCCAAATGTCCTATATGAACCGGTCCGTTTGCATAAGGCAAAGCTGCCGTAATCATCTTTCTGTTTGACATTTATAGTAAAGTTTTGACTGCAAAGATAAGGAATATCTGTTGAATACCGCTATTAGTGGCATTATTATGATGAAGAAAGCGATTTTAAAAGGTTGAATATGAAATTAAGTTAAACAATTGTTTAACATTTTCTTAATTTAAAACAAATATTATGTAATGCATAAGACGTTGTAAATTATTGGATTTTAAAAAACTAACTAAAATCGGTTTCGTAATATACATAATTTTAACTAAAATTATATTAAATTTATAATAATTCTATTTTTTTTTTAAATTGCGAGTCTGGCTCTAGGCCAAAATATGACTGAAAAACGAAACTATAAAAAAATAAGATTGTGAAGAATTTTACAACAGTATTAAAAATCGCGCCCGCTTTTTTACTGGCCAGTACAGTAATACATGCGCAGAAAAAAGATTCTCTTCCTCAGGAAAAAAAAATAGAGGAGGTTGTCTTAGTAGGATATGGGAAGCAGAAGAAATCTGATCTTACAGGTTCTATCACTGCGGTCTCTGAAAAGGACTTTAATAAAGGTGCTATTGTTTCCGCTGATCAATTAATCACAGGTAAAGCTCCTGGTGTGAGAATAACCAATGCTGGAGGGTCACCGGATTCTGCTCCCAATATAAGAATCAGGGGAGGGTCTTCTTTTAGTGCTAATAATAATCCTTTAATTGTTATTGATGGTGTTCCTTTAGATACCAATAATCCAGCAGGTGTAGGTAACCCTTTGAATTTGATCAACCCAAATGATATTGAATCTTTTTCAATATTAAAAGATGCTTCTGCAACAGCAATCTATGGAAACAGAGGTTCAAATGGTGTTATCATCATTAAAACCAAAAGAGGTGGTGGAAAACTTAAAATTAGTTTGAATACTAATGTCTCTGTGGGTACTGTAACAAGATATATTGATGTTATGAATGCTGATGAGTTTACAAAATTCATCAATCAAAATTATCCTAACTATAATTATTTATTGGGTGTTGGAGGAAGTTCTGCCAATCCCACACAGCCAGGCACCATCTATAATACAGACTGGCAAAAAGCGATCTATAGAAATTCCGTTTCTTCGGATAATAATTTAAGTATATCCGGAAGCTTGTTTAATAAAGTTCCTACAAGACTGTCAGTGGGGTATAATAGAACTGAAGGAGTTATTAGAACAAGTGATTATGAGAGATTTTCAACTGGATTAAACATTACTCCTTCATTTTTTGATAATCATTTAAAAATTGATATTAGCTTAAAGGGATTATTTTCCAAGCTTAATGCAATTGATGACGGAGGAGCTATCGGAGGGGCAATCAATATGAATCCTACACTTCCAATTTATCAGTCTCAGACTAATTTAACAGGTGATCCTTATAATAGATTCGGAGGTTATTATCAGAATATTGTTTTAAAAGGAAATCAATATCTGATTCAGGGGCAGAGCAACCCTTTGGCGATTCTTATGCAGAGAAGTTCCCC
>CBFQYI010000334.1:0-5276 GCA_965720825.1 uncultured Chryseobacterium sp.
AACGCTAGATACACTCCAAAAGGAGAGCACATAATATTAGGAAAAGGAATGCTGGACGGAGAAGTAGTCACAGAAGTAAACGTAACCATTCCCCTGAAAACAATTAATCGTCACGGTCTTATTGCCGGAGCCACCGGAACAGGTAAAACAAAAACATTACAGGTGTTTGCAGAACAGCTTTCTCACGCAGGAATTCCATCTATGGTTCTGGATATTAAAGGAGACTTTTCCGGGATTGCAGAAGCGGGACAAATGAATCCCATTATTGAAGAAAGATATGCCAAAACACAGCTTCCTTATAATCCGCAAGGTTTTCCGGTAGAACTTATGAGTATTTCTGGAGGAAAAGGAGTGAAGCTTAGAGCTACAGTTACAGAATTCGGACCTGTTTTATTAAGCAAAATCCTTGAATTGAACGATACACAGCAAAGTATCATGTCTATAGTTTTCAAATACTGTGATGATAAAGGACTTCCATTGATTGATCTTAACGATTTGAAGAAAGTACTTCAGTATGTGACAGATAATGCACAAGGAAAAGCTGAGCTTGCAGCCAATTACGGATCTATTGCACCAGCGTCTCTCGGAGCTATTTTAAGATCTATTGTGGCCCTGGAACAACAGGGAGCAGCAGGATTCTTTGGTGAGCTAAGTTTTGATGTTCATGACCTGCTGGAAACAAGAGACGGAAAAGGAGTGGTTAATATCTTAAGAGTAGCAGATATCCAGAATAAACCACAGCTTTTCTCCACATTTATGCTTTCACTTTTTGCTGAAATTTATATGATATTTCCAGAAGAAGGAGATAGTGGAAAACCGAAATTGGTATTATTCATTGACGAAGCCCACCTGATTTTTGATGAAGCTTCCAAAGCGCTTCTTTCACAAATCGAAACAATGGTAAAACTGATCCGTTCCAAAGGAGTGGGGATCTATTTTATTACTCAGATTCCTGGTGATGTTCCTGAAAATGTCCTTTCCCAATTAGGGTTAAAGATACAGCATGCTTTAAGAGGATTTACGGCAAAAGATAAAAAAGAAATTACCAAAGCCGTTGAAAACTATCCTACCACAGAATACTATAATGCTTCGAGTCTGATCCAGAATTTGGGAATTGGAGAAGCATTTGTTACGGCTCTTGATGAAAAAGGAATTCCTACCCCATTGGTACATACTTATCTGATTTCTCCAGAATCAAGAATGGATGTTTTGAATGACGCGGAAATTTCTGATCTGACTTCAAGATCAGCACTTGTTGCGAAATATGAGCAGGCCATTGACAGAGAATCTGCTTATGAAATGCTTACCAACAGGATGGAACAGGCGGCACAAAACCCGTCACCTACCCAAAAGACAAGACCTGTAAAAGAAGAGCCCGGAATGTTTGAACAGGTATTGCAGAGTAAAGCTGGCCGTACTTTTACCTCTACATTAATGAGAGAAGGAGCAAAAGCTATTCTCGGAATGTTCGGTCTGGGAGGCAGAAGAAGATAATTTTGAAAGCTAACCTGCTGTATTTTGATATATTTTTTGTTATTTTAGCGGGTTATCTTTACTTAACAGTAAAAAATAGAACCGTATTTTATTGGGGAATAAGAGACCGGTTTTGAATATTAAACTAGAAAAACAGCAGTTAACACACATTCATGTATTCAATTATAGATATAGAAAGTAATGGTGCAGGTTATAGAAATGAATGCATTATAGATATCGCCATTTACAGATATGACGGTCAGAAAATTATAGACCAGTTTATATCGCTGGTAAACCCTGAAGGTGATATCACTCCTTTTGTACAGAAACTGACCAGTATTACCCCGAAAATGGTCAAAACTGCTCCGAAATTTCATGAAATTGCCAAAAGAGTAATAGAAATTACTCAAAATACAACTTTGGTAGGTCATAATATCGATTTTGATTACAGGATGCTTCGCCAGTCATTCAAAAGGCTTGGTTATGATTTTAAAATCAATACTTTAGATACAATTCCTTTAGCGAAAAAACTGATTCCTGATGAGGTAAGTTATTCGTTGGGAAAACTGGTGAAATCATTGGGCATTCCTTTGACCAACCATCACAGGGCGGAAGGCGATGCAAGAGCTACCTTAGAACTTTTCAAACTTCTGATTTCAAAAGATACCGAAAATGAGATCATTCAGAAGCAGCACGATGAGTCTAACGCCAAAACGTATATCAATAAGATCAAAGAACTGACCCAGGATCTTCCTAATGATAAAGGTTTTGTCTACTTTCAGGATGAAGGCGGACGTATCATGTTTTCCGATTATGTTCAGGATATCAACAAATTTTCCAAAAAGGTTTTCAATTCCAAATCAAAAAAATGGGAACAGATTCAGAAAGATGTTGAGCAGATTAATTTTGAACTTACCGGAACAGATATTATTGCCAAACTGATTCTGAATTCCAAGAATATTAAAAAGAAAGAAGTTTTACCTTTCGGATTGTATTTCAGGAATAATAAATATGTGGTTGAGAAAAATAAGCTCAATAAAACCGAGAAACCGGTTTTGAAATTCAGGTCATTTACTCAGGGAACAAAAGCTGTTCAGTTTATTGGATCTCAGGAAGAGTTTAAAGATTTTTCTGTATTGAAACAAAAAATTGAATTCAGAAAAAGAAATGAACTTTGGCTGGTGCAAGGAAGGAAATTAGGGGAAAAGTTATTTTTAATCATAGAAAACGGGAAAGTGGTTTCCTTTGGTTTCTATGAACTGTTTACGCAGATTCAGACACTGAGTAAGCTGGCTAAATTGAAAATTGATCTTCCGTTATCTTCTACAGATCTGAATAATGAACTGCAGCTGGGACTGCTTCGTAGTGATTTTGAAACACTGCCATTGCCGAAATGATATAGGAATTAGCACATTACCAGTTGACCTGAAAGATGATGCTTTAAAAATCAATTTTCAAAAAGTAAAAAATAAGTAGTATTTTTGCAAAAATAAATATAAGCAATGCAAAATTTTAAACAAAATAAAACTGGAAAAAAGGGAACTGTAAAGTTCTCTAAGGTTTGGAATATTTAAAAGAGTTGTCTTGCATAAAAAATAATCAATGTGGCAGGCTCTTTTCTGAAGAATCTGCCTTTTTTTATGTTAAAATGAAATTATGAATTCAAAAGAATTATTAAAAATTGCCAATGAGTTTGGCACACCAGTGTACGTTTATGATGCTGAGTCCATCAAAATTCAATACGAAAAACTCACATCTTCTTTTTTAAAACATACAAAGTTCTTCTATGCAGCGAAGGCTTTAACGAATATCAATATTCTTAAGTATGTCAAGAACCTGGGTGCATCTTTGGATTGTGTATCTATTAACGAAGTTAAACTAGGATTAAAGGCAGGATTTTCGAAAGAAAAGATATTGTTTACTCCCAATTGTGTTGACCTGGCGGAAATAGAAGAAGCAATGACTTTTGGAGTTCATATTAACATTGATAACATTTCTATTCTTGAACAATTCGGGAATAAATACGGAAATACGTACCCGATTTTAGTAAGAATCAACCCCCATATTTTTGCCGGTGGTAACTATAAGATTTCGACAGGGCATATCGATAGTAAATTCGGTATTTCCATTCACCAGGTTCGTCACATCGAAAGAGTGATGAAGAGTACCAACCTTAATGTTGAAGGTCTTCACATGCATACAGGAAGCGAAATTAAAGATCCTGATGTATTTCTTCAGGCTTTGGAGATTATGCTGGAACTTTCTGAACATTTCCCGAACCTGAAATATCTGGATATGGGAAGTGGTTTCAAAATTCCTTACCAGGACAGTGAAGAAGAAACTGATGTAAGAACATTAGGTAAAAAAGTGGAAAAAGTAATTTCTGAATTTTCAAAATCTACAGGGAAGAAATTCGAATTATGGTTTGAACCCGGGAAATTCTTGGTTGGGAAAAGCGGATATTTATTGGTGAAAGCTAATGTAATCAAGCAGACAACAGCTACTGTTTTCGTTGGGGTAAATTCCGGGTTTAATCACCTGATCCGCCCAATGTTCTATGATTCTTACCATATGATTGAGAACTTATCCAATCCGAAAGGAGCAGAAAGAATTTATACGGTAGTGGGAAACATCTGTGAAACGGATACATTCGCATGGGACAGAAAGCTGAATGAAGTAAGAGAAGGAGATGTCCTTGCTTTCCACAATGCAGGAGCGTATGGTTTTGAAATGAGTTCAAACTTCAATTCAAGATTAAAGCCTGCTGAAGTACTGTTCTTAGATGGAAAAGCTCATTTGATCCGTAAAAGAGATGAGTTTGAGGATTTGTTGAGAAATCAGATCGAAGTCGTGATGTAAAATCCGAAATATATATGATATAAACAGCCGCCTTTTTGGGTGGCTGTTTTGTTTTAAATAGAAAATGAATTCAAAATTAAATTACAAATTTTTAACATTGAAAGCGGGTGAGAGTTTCAACTTTATTAGCTAAATTTGATAGTGATAGGAAGATTTTCTTCTTCTCAAATACTATTTTTACCAAAAAACAACCACCAAAACAGAGTAATTATGGCAAAAAACATAGCAGAGCAAATTGTTGAAATGCTCGAAAATGCCAATGTGAAAAGAATTTATGCAGTAACCGGAGACAGTCTTAATCATCTGAATATTGCGGTCAAAAAAAGCAGTATCCAATGGATTCATGTAAGACACGAAGAAGTAGGAGCTTATGCTGCCGCGGCAGAGGCTGAGCTTGATGGGTTGGCAGTATGTGCCGGAAGCTGCGGTCCCGGGCATGTCCATCTGATCAATGGAGTTTATGAAGCTCATCGCTCCCACGTTCCCATGTTGGTCATTGCTTCTACAATTCCCAGTGACGAAATGGGAATGGATTATTTTCAGGAAACCAATACGATAAAACTGTTTGATGACTGTAGTTACTATAATCAAATGATTACCCGGCCGGAGCAGGTGCAGAGAACTGTACAAACAGCTATCCAACATGCGATCTCTAAAAAAGGAGTTGCGGTTATAGGGCTACCGGGAGATGTTTCTGAACTGGATGCTGAAGAGGGTTCTACCTCCGCTCAGATCTTTAAAACCAATCCTGTGATAAGACCATCCGATGATGAACTGAAAAGCTTGTCGGGACTTATAAATAAAAGCAAAAAAGTAACCTTATACTGTGGGATAGGAGCGGCTGAAGCCCGTGATGAGGTAATTTCATTGTCTAATCTATTAAAAGCGCCTGTAGGATATTCATTTCGGGGTAAAATGGCTATCCAACCCAATAATCCAAATGA
>CBFQYI010000335.1:0-5273 GCA_965720825.1 uncultured Chryseobacterium sp.
TATCAAACCACAGATTTTTCAGAAAGAAATCCTGCTGAGGATTTTTATAGTTTTGATAGGCTTTGATGACCCATTCAAGATTCAATTCTCTTAAATCATTAGGATAATTGGACAGATTTTCACCATAGCATAATTTCCCATTCAGGAAAGGATCTTTCGCACCATAGCTTGGCTTTGGAGTAAACTGATAGGGTAGATTTTCCGTCCATGGAGAACCATAAATCTGGAAAGGAAGATCTGTTCCTCTTCCTACAGAAACCTGAGTACCTTCAAAGAAACATAAACTTGGATATAAATTGATGGCTTTGTCATTAGGCAAATTAGGAGAAGGTTTATCAAGTATTGGGTAACGCTGTTTTTTATGATAATTCTTCATCGGAACAAGTGTATATTTAGCCTGGACTTCATTTTTAAGCCATTTTTCACCATTCACCATCTTTCCATACTCTCCTATTGTCAATCCATATACTACGGGAACTTCGTGAAGTCCAACAAAACTGGACCATTTTTTTCTCAAAACAGGTCCGTCAGTATATCCGTCATGTGGATTGGGACGATCCAATACCATGATCTCTACATTATTTTCAGCTCCGGCTTCCATCAGGTAAGACAAAGTGGAAATATAGGTGTAAAACCTCACCCCGACATCCTGAATATCAAAAACAACAATATCAATTCCGGAAAGCTGTTCCGGTTTTGGCTTTTTATTATTTCCATACAGAGAAACAATGGGAATTCCAGTTTTCACATCTACTCCGTTTTTCACTTTTGCCCCTGCATCAGCATCTCCTCTGAAACCATGTTCAGGAGCGAAAATGGACTTGATTTTAGTTCCGTTTTTTACAAGAAAATCAACCAAATGGGTTTTATCACTCATTAAACCTGTCTGATTGGTCACGACTCCTATCGTTTTATTTTTTAACAGCGGCAAGTAGATTTCAGGTTGGTCTGCACCGGTTTTAAAATCCGATTGAACTTGAGTCTGAGAATAATATTGGTTGAATACTCCTAAAAAAATTAGGCAAATCAGAAGTAAATTTTTAATTTTGAAATCTAAATTCATAAGCTTGAAATTTCCTTTATATTTCTCTAGAAAAATAGCATTTTCCAAAGATAACAAAAATAACCTTTCAAGGGTTATCATCTTCATTGGCAGGCTTTCCGTAGCATTGGGAATTATTGTTTCCTTAATTACTGTAGCCACTGGTTTTGGTTCCAAAAAAGCTATCAAGGAGAGGCTGGCTGATTTCAGCGGACATATTACGGTAAGATCTACCCGATCTAATTCTTCATACAATACCTCTGTGCTGGATAATCAGGGACTGAATATTGCCAAAATAAAAGAACTTCCCGATGTGGAAAGTACCCAAAAATATGTAACGGTGACCGGAATTATGCGTAATGAGCACAATTTCGCAGGCATTATCTTTAAAGGAATTGGAAAAGATTTTGACAGTTTAAGATTCAAAAAATTCCTTATCGCCGGAACAACACCAAAAGTAACAGAAAAAGGATTTAACAATGATGTTGCTATTTCACAAAAAGTAGCCAAGGATCTTCACCTTAAGCTGAATGACAGCATTGTTACGGTATTTTTAAAAGCAGATCAAAAACCGCTTTATCGTAAATTCAGAGTCATCGGTATTTACAGAACAGATATTAAATTAATTGACGAACAGTTTGTTATTGGGGGAATTAACCATGCAAGAAAAATTCAGGATATGAAACCTGATGAAATTGGTGGAATAGATATTTTCCTGAAAAATGTAAACGACATCGACAAAGATTTTCCTGAAATTGAAAAGCTGATCGGTTATAAAAACTATGCTGAAAAAGCAACAGAAAAATTCCCGCAGATTACAGACTGGATCAGTATTTTTGATACCAATATTGCTTTAATCATTATCATCATGCTGATTGTAGTGGTTATCAATATCATTATGGTTCTTCTGATTCTTATTATTGAACGAACTAATTCTATTGGTCTTCTAAAAACATTAGGAGCAAGCAATTCACAGATAAGAGCTACTTTCATCAACTATACCCTGATTATTATGATTCCGGGACTTTTGTATGGAAATGCTATCGGATTAGGACTGATTTTAATCCAGAAATTCTTTGGAATCATCAAACTTAATCCTGAAAATTATTATGTAAGTACAGTTCCGGTAGATCTTAATCCGATTGCGATCATCTCTATCTCAGTAGGAATTCTTATTATCTCAGGACTGGCTTTGATTATTCCAAGCTACCTGATCAGTAAGATTTCTCCGGTGAAAGCCATTAAGTACAACTAACACGATAATTGATAATTGATAATTGATAATTGATAATTGAAAGTTATTGATTGTATATCAGTTGATTTCAGCGTTATCCACAACTTATCCACACGTTATCCACAGCACAGATAATTTTAAAAGCCTTATCTTTGTGCCGCTTATAAAACATTTATGAAATACGCAAAAAATATCCTTGAAACGATAGGTAACACACCGCTGGTAAAGCTTAACAAAGTATTAGGTGAAGATTTTCCGGCATTAGTATTAGCAAAAGTAGAGACCTTCAATCCTGGAAACTCAGTAAAGGACAGAATGGCTCTTAAAATGATAGAAGATGCTGAAAAAGACGGCAGATTAAAACCTGGAGGAACTATTATCGAAGGACCTTCCGGAAATACAGGAATGGGATTGGCACTGGCTGCCATCATCAAAGGGTACAAATGTATCTTTGTAACCAATTCAAAACAGTCAAAAGAAAAATGTGATATTCTTCGTGCTGTAGGTGCTGAAGTAATTGTTTGTCCTACTGATGTAAAACCTACCGACCCACGTTCTTATTATTCAGTTTCCAAAAGACTGGCAAAAGAAACGGAAAACGGATGGTATGTAAACCAATATGACAACTTATCCAACAGAGCTGCTCATTACGAGTCTACCGCTCCGGAAATCTGGGAACAGACTGAAGGAAAACTAACCCATTTCGTGGTAGGAGCCGGAACAGGAGGTACAATTACGGGATGTGGAACATTTTTCAAAGAAAAAAATTCGGACATCAAAGTGATTGGAGTGGATACTTACGGTTCTATTCTGAAAGAATTCCATGAAACTGGTGAATTGCATTATGATCATGCTTACACATACATTACAGAAGGAATCGGGGAAGATATTATTCCTGAAAACTATGATATGTCTGTGATTGATCACTTTGAAAAAGTAACAGATAAAGACGGTGCTATCTATGCCAGAAAACTGGCTAAAGAAGAAGGTATCTTCTGTGGATATTCTGCCGGAAGTGCTATTGCATCTTTGATTCAGATGAAAGATCAGTTCACGAAAGATGATGTAATTGTAGTTTTACTTCATGACCACGGTTCAAGATATGTAGGAAAAATCTACAATGATGAGTGGATGAAGGAAATGGGATGGCTGGAAGAGGGCAAATAAGCTAACTTGTACATAATAAAAAAACGGAGCAAAATTATTTTGCTCCGTTTTTGTTTTTATTGATCGATTTTAACTTTCTCTTTCAATGTATTCTTGAGAAAACCATATTCTTTTTCGCTCATTGATTTTCTGGGAAACATATAACTGTATTTTCCTTCCAGAGAAATAAATTCATGAGTGCTGTCAAAATATTCAAAATCTTTCCATTCGCTGGTTTCTTTTTCACCATCGATATTGACTGTGAAAAAGTTATTATCAAATCTTATTTCATACACTTTACATCTTTCAAGCGTGCTCAGATAATGATTCACCTGCTTTTTCCATCTTGACACTTTATTAACGCTTACGGATAAAAAAACAGCACAAAGTAAAAAGATAAAACTCAGGAAGTATAAAACGCCTGCATTTTCTTTACTCATAAGATCTTTTAAAAGAAAAACAATGAAAACAATTACTGCAGCAGCTATGGTAACAATCGTTTTGCTTTTCGTAGTAGGTGAAAAAAGAAGACTTCCCTGATTACCGCTAAAATAAATATCTTCAAAAATCTTCCTGTCCGGTTTTAGTGTAATCACCTTTTCTTCATTCATAATTATAGAGTTTGCTTTAAAAAGCTACAAAACTAAACTAAATATCTTCATATTGATCACTTATGGCAGAAAGTTTATTCATCAGTTCTCTGTTTCTGCGGTTCAGAGCATCCAGTTTTTTCAGCATATTATAAATCACTTCAAGACCAGGCAGATTAATTTCAAGATCATAATGCCAGTTGGCAAATTTTTCCAGATCAGGCAGATCTTCATACATCAGATAATGAATATTGTTTTCAATCTGAATATTCAGCAGCCCATAATCTACAAGCTCATCAAAAAAAGTAATTTCTATATTATAGATTTTTACGAGTTCTTCCCGTGATATTCTTTCACTCATAGCTTAGGAATTTTTTAGTTGTTCAAAAAGTTCTTTCTGCTTTTCGGTAAGGTTGGTTGGCAGTTTCACTTCATAGGTTACAAAAAGATCACCGTGTTCTCCTTCTTTTTTATAGACAGGAAAACCTTTTCCTTTGAGCCTTACTGTCATTCCGGTTTGGGTTTCCGGTTTCACTTTAAGGTTTACACTTCCATTGAGGGTATGTACTTTTACTTCGCCACCTAAAACGGCTGTGTACAGATCAATGGTTACTTTGGTTTTCAGATCATCACCTATTCTTTCAAAATCCGGATCAGCCGGAATATTGAAGGTAATATATAAATCTCCGCTTGGGCCGCCGTTTACACCGGGATTCCCATGTCCTTTTAACTTAATCTGCTGCCCATCATACACCCCTGCAGGAATGGTGATTCTTACTTTTTTACCATTGATTTCAAAAGTTTGCGGATGAGTGGTTGCGGCATCTCTTAAATTGAGATTCAACTCGGCAGTGATATCCTGTCCTTTGAATTTACCGGAAGCTCTTCCCCTCGAACTTTTACCAAATCCACCGCCTGCACCGCCAAACATATCCTGGAAGAAATCTGAGAAATCTTCACCTCCACCAAAGTCTGCCCCGGAGTATCCTCCGTTGTAACTCTGTTGTTGATACTGTCTTTGCTGTTGCTGCTGGGCTTTTTCGTATTCTTCGCCGTGCTTCCAGTTTTCTCCGTACTTGTCGTATTTTGATCTGTTTTCCGGATTACTCAGAACTTCATTAGCTTCATTCAGTTCTTTGAATTTCTTTTCTGCTTCTTTGTCTCCGGGATTGAGATCGGGATGATGTTTTCTTGCCAATTTTCGGTAGGCTTTTTTAATATCATCCTGTGTTGCGCTTTTATCTACGCCTAAAATTTTATA
>CBFQYI010000336.1:0-5269 GCA_965720825.1 uncultured Chryseobacterium sp.
ACAACCTTGTATTTGACGGTAATCATCTAGCTACTGTGGATGTAACGGGTAAAGATGTTCCATTCCCGGATTTTAACAGTTATAGAGATAATTATAATACGATTCCTACACTTTCCCAGAAGCAGATGCCAACCATCAACTATACGGGGAAAGACACAAAAATTCCAATCGTTTATAAAGCGAATATCTCTTATACGCACTTCTTCAATGAAAGGCTCAGAGCAGGAATTGCAGGATATATGGCTTTAGGTAGAAACAACTACTATTACTACGACAGAAACATGGAGGCAAACCCTTTCTTTACTTTAGCTAATGAAGGCGGAAGAGGAGTGTTCATTCCTACAGGAGCTATTACCAACAATGCCAATAACAGTGTAAGTTTCGACTGGAAACAGGGAAGAATCAATAATAATTTCGGAAGAGTACTGGAATTGGTAAGTGATGGTAAAGTAAACCAGTTCTCATTCGTATTGGATACAAGTTACCGTTACTGGAAAGATGGGGAAATCACAGCAAGTTATACATGGTCTGATATCAAAGACAATACTTCATACAACGGAAACGTAGCCAATTCTGCAACATTGTCCACCATGATTCAGAGTGATCCGAGAGATTTAAGAATGACGTATTCAGACAACCAGTTCCGTAATAAAGTCGTTATTTATGGTAACTCGCCTACTATTGCAGGATTTACTTTAGGAATCAGATATTCAGGTATTGGAGGAACGCGTTTCTCAGCGACAACCGGAGGAAATATCAATGGTGATTTCGTAGATTCCAATGACCTTGCTTTTATCTTCCCGAATCTTACCAAGGCCATTCTGGATGATCCACAGGTGGGACAGGCTCTGAAAGATTATATAAACGAATATAATGGTAAAATTGCAGAACGTAACGGAGGAAAAAATGGTTTCTATGGCGTTTGGGATGTACGTGTAGCTAAGAAAATAAAATTTGATAAAGTAGGAGCTTTTGAACTTTCTGTAGATATCTTCAACGTAGCCAACCTTCTTAACAAAGAATGGGGTGTAAACAAATCATATAATAATACATCTTTGTATAAAGTAACCAAGTTCAATAAAGACACCATGCAGTACGAATACACTAAAAACGTAAGTGGAGGTGGACTGGTTCCTCTATCCGGAAATCCATATCAGATTCAGATCGGAGCGAAGTACTCCTTCTAATATCTTTTTAAAACCACAGAAGACATAAAAGAAATTGAAACGGCAGGTTAAAGGGCTTTGAACCCTTAGTTTTAGCCAGAAAATCTTTTATGTCTTTGTGGTTTCCATTTTTTAATAACTACCTTTATCAGAAGTTTCAGGACTTTCTTTTTAATAATCTAAATTATATTATGAAAAATTTTATCTTAGGGTTAGCAGTTTTAAGTACAGTTATGATGAAAGCACAAACCCAGATCATTGCCCATAGAGGATATTTCCAGGCTCAGCCTCCTACCACGGAGAATTCACTTCAATCATTGGAGAATGCCCAGAAATTAAAAGTATATGGGTCTGAATTTGATGTGAGAATGACAAAAGATGGTGTATTGGTGATTAACCATGATGAGCATCACGGTAAAATGGAAATTTCAGAAGCTACCTTCAAAGAACTGGAAGCTTTGAAATTATCCAAATGAGATAAATTTCCTACTTTAAAATATTATTTAAAACAGTGAAAAAAAGACACATCTCTGAAATTGATTGTTGAAATCAAACCTGCAAAAACTCCGGAAATTGAAAATGAAATCACACAGAAAACGATCAAAATGATCAAGGATATGAAGCTGGAATCTCAGAGTGAGTTTATTTCTTTCAGCCTTAATATCTGTAAAGAGATCAAAAAACTGGCTCCAACCTTTAAAGTACAATATCTGAACGGTGAATTGTCTCCGGAACAAATCAAAAAAGAAGGATTAGATGGAATGGATTACCATTACAGTGTTTTCCAGAAAAATCCAACCTGGATTGCTGAAGCCAAAACGTTAGGATTAATTACCAATGCATGGACAGTAAATGATGTTGCCGTATACGATGAACTGAAAAATCAGGGAATCGGGTTCGTAACAACCAATATTCCGGATCAGTTAAAAAATAAATAACGATTGAATATCCTTCACAAATAATACAACTGAAGAACAAAATATTCCCCTTCTCCGGAGGGGTGGCAAAAATTCTTTGAATTTTTGACGGGGTGGTTTACAATTTTTTTCTACCACCTCAGCAATATAAAAAATTTACACAGTCTGCCTCTTAAAAGGGGTCAGACTGTTTCTTTTTATAAGCCTGGTCTATATTTTAAAGAATTTTAAAAGAAAGAATATGATTGGCTTTGAATTAATAGGTTGATTGTAAGTTTGTTGTGTGTTTTATATGGTATTATCTCAAGACAAGACAATAAAGATACATAAATATAGCTGTAAATTGGTATTAAAAAGACTTAATTGCTTAAGTGTTTGTTATTTAGATGTTTAATTAATATTGTTAAGGCTGGATTCATATACCGTTTAATAAATTTTTAAGAAACGTTAAAACAATGTTAAAGCCATCCTTATAATGTCGTTTTAATTTTGCGCAAACAAAAAGTAAATGCGTAAAGAGACACAGAAACTGTTGGTTTTGTCACTGTTAGGATTCGTTAGCGTCAATCTGGCAGCTCAGCAGAAAGCTAAAAAAGACACCATTAAAGGACTTGATGAAGTAGTAGTGACTGCTTTGGGAATCAAGAGGCACGACAGAGCTTTGGGGTATGTTGCAGAGAAAGTAGATGCCAAAACATTTGAAGAAACCCAGAATAATAACTGGGCACAATCTATGGAAGGGAAAGTGGCGGGTCTTAAAATTCAGACTGCAGGAGCAGGACCGCTTGGGACTTCCAGAATTACTTTGAGAGGAGAAAAATCCATCATGATGGATCATAACTATGCTTTGATTGTCGTAGATGGAGTACCATTGGGTAATTCTACAACAGGTACTGATACTGCAGCTTATGGAGCAGGTTCCGGAGGTGATGTTCCTATTGACCTTGGAAACGGGCTGAACAGCATCAACCCGGATGATATTGAATCAGTAACTGTATTGAAAGGAGCTTCTGCAGCTGCATTATACGGATCCCGTGCTGCCAACGGTGCCTTAATGATCACTACAAAATCCGGAAAAACGAAAAATGGAAAACTGAGAGTAACTTTTAACTCTTCCTCAAGTTTTGATTCCGTCTTGAAGTGGCCGGATTGGCAATATGAATACGGACAGGGAACACTAGCCACAAACAATGGTAGTTTTTATTACTCATATGGGCTTTCTCCTGATGGACCAAGTACAGGCGGAACAAGTAGTGCTTTCGGACCAAAGTTTGCCGGGCAGTATTATTTCCAGTATGATCCTACTGTAATGGGACAGAGTAAAGAAAGACAATTGTGGAGACCTTATGAAAATAATATAAAAGGGTTCTGGAGAACTGGTTCTAATTACTCCAACAGTATTTCTGTAGAAAGTTCCAACGAGAAAACAAGCTTCAGAACTTCACTTACTTACCTTAATAATGAGTGGATGATGCCAAATACAGGTTTCGACCGATTCAATTTTGCATTGTCATTTGCCCATCAGCTTACCCAAAAATTAAAAATTTCTACAAAATTTGCTTATAACACGACGACCAGTGACAACCTTCCGGCGACAGGATATAACAACCAGTCGATCTCCTATTTCATGATCTTCCAGAATCCCAATGTGGATTTGGAATGGTATAAACCCATCTGGAAACCCGGACAGGAGCAGGTGGATCAAATCCATCCGTTCAGTTCTTATATTGATAATCCATATATGATTGCTTATGAAATGCTGAATGGTGTCAGAAAGAAAACCATTACAGGAAATATCACTGCAGATTATCAGTTTAATAAAAATTTCAGCTTAATGTTGAGGTCAGGAATTGAAATTCTGAACGAAAAAAGAACGACCAAAAGGCCATGGAGTTCTGCCAATTACCTGAAAGGTTTCTACAGAGAACAGTTTATCAAAAACCAGGAATATAACAACGACCTTTTATTCTCTTATAAAGCCGATTGGAATAAATTCAGTATTTCTGCATCAGCAGGAGGAAGTATCCGTTATAATGAATATCTGATGACCGATTATCAGGCCATAGGATTGAAGACTGCCGGAGAATACAGCCTTACCAATGCGCTTTCTATTCCGGTGAAATATCCAGCTCCAAGGGACAAACATGTAGATAGTGTCTATGGATTGCTCACGTTGGGATATGATAATAAAATATTTGTAGACTTTACAGGAAGAAATGACTGGAGTTCTACACTTCCAAAGCAGAACAGATCCTTCTTTTATCCTTCAGTGAGTACCAGTTTCATTCTTTCGGATCTATTTAATCTGAAAAGTAATAACCTGAACTTATGGAAACTGAGAGCTTCATGGGCGAAAGTAGGAATAGACAGTGATCCTTATCTTTTGGATAACTATTATACAGCCAGCAACATTACAGGAAGTGTAGTAGCACCTACCATTTTTAATAATCCTTCCCTTAAACCTGAAAAAAATACCAATATAGAAGCCGGTATGGATTTCAGCCTTTTCAAAAACAGGTTGAACCTTAATTTTACTGCTTACCAGAATTTCAGTGAAAACCAGATTATCCCTGTATCGTTGCCCACAGAAACCGGATATTCCAAAAGAATCATTAATGCAGGTAAAATCCGAAACAGAGGTCTTGAACTTTCAGCAGATATCCTGGCTATAAAAGGTAAAGATTTTTCCTGGAAAGTAGGAGGAAACTGGTCTACTAACGAAAACAGAGTAATGACTCTTCCTGAAGGCTTCGATGGCATTGTTTCCAATGTAGGAGATGTTGTTTTCTATAAAATGGAAGTAGGTGGTTCATTGGGAGACATGTATGGATTTAAATTATTAAGAACTCCGGAGGGAAAAGTAATTTATGGAGACAACGGACTTCCCGCCAGACCTGCAGATATTGAAAAAGTAGGAAATGCGTTCCCGAAATGGAGAGCCGGTCTTCAGAATGATTTCAGAATCAAAAACTTTACAATCAGTTTCTCTTTTGACGGTCAGTACGGTGGTATTGCTTATTCACAGTCCCATCACAAAATGTCTGAGCAAGGTAAGCTGAAATCTACACTTCCGGGAAGAGATAACCCTGGTGGAATGATTGTAGGAGATGGAGTCGTTAAAAAAACAAACGGATATTTAAATAAAAAAAACAAAAGAATATTTGTGTATTATTATTAAGGTGAATA
>CBFQYI010000337.1:0-5262 GCA_965720825.1 uncultured Chryseobacterium sp.
TCAGACTTCCATTAACTTTAACAATAACGGACTAATGAAAAAGCATTTCAGCTTATTTCTGTTTTTTGTACTTAATTTTTATTTTTCACAGCAGACAGAAGGCCTCAGAATTATTAAGGCAAAATACGATATTCAGATTCAGAATATAGAAAATAGTTATACAGATGCCCTTACTAAAGCTCCCTCAAGAAAACGTGTTAATAAAATTACTTCGATAAAGGACAAAGAGATAAATGCTCTTAAATTTCTAAGAAATAATGAATATCTGGAAGAACTTGTAAAAATTAAAGCAACTTATAGACTTTCACACTCCTCTTCTAGTTCTTCATCTGGCGACAGTGAGAAAATTGAAAACAGTACCAGTCCCAAACATCCCAAAGGATCAGATTTTTTCAAAAAAGAGATTTCTGACAATTTTTTTTCGGATGCTATTAAGGGTAGGAATAGAATTGAATGCAGGGTATATTTTATTGTAGAAAAGGACGGAAGCCTTACTTCAGTAAAAACTTCTGGCAATAACGAAAATTTCAACAGACAGGCTGAACTTGCTGTATTACTGACTCAGGAGAAATGGGAACCTGCGATAAGAAACGGGCAACCAGAAAGAGCTTATATGTCTTTTCCTGTTGCACTAAATTTTGATTAACATGTTTACTGACGAATATTACATGAAAATGGCGCTGCAGGAAGCAGAAGCAGCTTTAGAAAAAGATGAGGTTCCTATAGGATGTGTTGTAGTTTCCAACAACAGAATTATTGCAAGAGCCCACAACCTCACCGAAACATTAAACGACGTTACCGCCCATGCAGAAATGCAGGCCATCACCTCAGCAGCCAACTTTCTGGGGGGAAAATACCTGAAAGACTGTACACTTTATGTAACGATGGAACCTTGTGTAATGTGCTCAGGCGCACTTTCCTGGTCTCAAATCTCAAAAGTAGTGATTGGAGCACGGGATGAGCAAAGAGGTTTTATCAATAAACACCTTTCTTTACATCCTAAAACAGAAATTATCACAGGAATTATGGAAGCCGAATGTTCTTCTATCGTTAAAGACTTTTTTAAAAGTAAAAGATAACCCTGACCCCATTTAAAAAATCAAGTCTATTTGGGCTGAAATAATAATACATAAAAAGCCAGAGGATAATTTTCTCTGGCTTTTGTTTTTTATAGAATCCGAAAGTTTTACATTCCTTCTAATCAGTCTTTAAAAATAGAATATCTCACAATATCAAAATATTCTCCGTCTTTCTTCATTTCCTGTTTTAACACAGCTTCCTGTTCCATTCCTATTTTTTCCATTATTCTTCCTGAAGCCGGATTGTGAAGGAAATGAGTAGCAAAAATTTTGTTAAACCTCATTTCATTAAGACCAAAATCTACGATTGCTTTTGCAGCTTCGGTAACGTATCCTTTATTCCAGTAAGGAATTCCTATCCAATACCCAAGTTCAGCTTTATCATCATCCCTGTCATGCAGCCCGATAGCTCCTATGATTTGTCCTTCCTTATTCCGGATCGCAAAAGTATATCCGGTATGGTTTTCAAAAGCTTCTTTTGACATTTTCAGCCAGGATCTGGCATCATTTTCTACATACGGATACGGAATATTAGAGGTAAGATCAGAAAAAATTCTATGCTGAAGGTATCCAACAATAAAAGGGACATCTCTTTCTTCCAGCTGTGAAAGAATAAGTCTTTCTGTTTCTATTACAGGATACTTGTTCATTGTATTAAAATTAAGGTTGAGGTAAAGAGTAAGGTATTAGATTCGCCCTGACTCTTACTCTTTAATTTATAAATCTTTCCCCAGGAAATAAAGCCCCTTCAAGGTGTGAAGCCTGTCCATTACATGTATCTTATCTGTCAGAGGTTTGTAGACATGGGAAACACCTCCTGTTGCTACTACAAAACAATCGTCATTCACTTCCTCATTGATACGGGTTACAAAACCTTCTACCATACCGAGAAAACCATATACCATACCACTCTGCATACAGGTTACCGTATCCAGTCCCAAAACAGATTTTGGTTTCTTCAGTTCGATATCCGGAAGCTGTGCCGTCTGGTTAATTAATGAATTCAAAGAAGTAACAATTCCCGGAGCGATAATTACTCCTAAGGTCTCCCCTGTTTCTGCCACACAGCTTGCAGTAAGTGCTGTTCCGAAATCTATGACAATCTTCTTTCTATTCGGGTACAAATTGTGTGCAGCTACCAGGTTTGCATAGATATCGGTCCCCATCTGCTTGGATTTTGCCTGTACTCCGGAAGGTGTATTTCTGTCAACAATCACTGGAGTTGTTCCGTGAATTTTTTTGATTCCTGAGCTCATTACTTTGGTAAGCTGAGGGACTACGGATCCTATAATTACCTTATCAATCTCTTTGGGATCAATTTTATAGGTCTGATATAGCATCAGCATCTGTACATAAAGTTCATCTGCCGTTCTGTAAGGCTTTGTATTGATTACCCACGAAATATCACAATTATCCCCATTGAAAAGACCAAATCTGATATTGCTGTTTCCTACATTTATTACAATTGAATTCATTGACATATTTTTCAGAAGAAATTCATTAGATCTACTTGAAATTCCCGCTTGATTTTGAGGCAATAAATTTAATAATTTTTCTAAAAACAACCTGCCAATCTCCCATAAATTACAATGATCTTAATAATATCATTCGTAGAGTTCTCCTGAATGCAAAACAAAGCTGTTTATAACCTGCATGATTCCTCCGGAAGTTACACACAATAGTATTTTAGTCTTCCAGAGATGTCCGGAGATTTAAAACAAGTTGTGGGAGACTTCCGGAGATATCCGAAAGATTCCTGCAAGCTGTGGGAGACAAAATGAGGTCTCCAAAAGTCTCTCGCAGGTCTGTTTGTAACAAAACGAGATACATTTTAATTACTATGAGACACTTTCCTATCCACAGCATTCCTAAGGAGTTAAAAATATTTAAAAAAAAGTGTATTGTTAATTGGTCAAAAAAATTTATTCTTGTAATAAGAATTTAAAAACACAAAATTACACCAATGAAAAAAATTAATTTGCTTATCCTAATGGCAATCATGTCCTTTATATTCAGCTGTAGAACAGAACTTACCAATGAAACGGACACCAACATTACTCAATCAGATTTCAGAAAAACGATTAAACTAAAAGAAGCCTTAGCCTTCAAAACGTATATTACCGGGATAAAAAACGATCCTTCACATACGCATGGTAAAACAGAGGATTTTCTATCTTCTTTGCCTGACGATGCCACAGTAACAGTAATTACACAACATAATGTAACTTCTTATAGTACCGTCATCAGAAACTTGGACAGATCATCAGATGTTTTAGTGTATAGTATTGATAATGAAAATAAAAGTATAGGCTTTATCGCAAAATATAAACCTGCAGACCTAACAAAAAACTATCAGATTGATAATTTTACAGGTACAGTAGAATATACCACCCTGGATGGCAGACCCATGGGAACTAAAGAACTCTCCAACGGCACACCACTCCCCGATAAAGCAACAGCAGCAAAAACATCTGCGAATAAAATGGATTGCTCATTAAGCATTAGGCTTATTGAGGTAGAATGTAACGGGGAACATCACACGCCCTCTGAGTACGCACAATGCACCGCAAGTGAAAAACCTTATTATGTTGTAGAAATCACGGAGGTATGCCCAAGTGGCGGACAACCTCCAAAAGGATTTCCCAACATGGGAATGTATGATGGTGGTGGTAGCAGTGGAAATAATGGAACTACAACTAATGAAATGTCTATCCAGGACAGTTTTAATTATATGCTGAACGAAGCCGGATTTTCAGAACTTTCTGCGGAAGAATATACTTATATTCAAAATAATCAATATATTGGAGGACAATTGCTTTCTTATTTTTATAATAATCTAAATCAGAATAATACACAGTTACTACATTGGAGTATTAACTATTTTAAAAATCTGGGAAATTTGGGAACAAACACAATTACTATATGGAAAGAACTTGAATCAAAGTTAAATTTTTCTCAACAGTTTTTTGCTACTAATCCAAACACTTCTTGGTATCAATTTGAAAATTGGTTTTTAGGGTCTTCTGAGGGAAAAGATGGAGAAGAATATGATTCTTCATATTGGGATAATCCAAACCTGACATTTCCAGTTCAAAACCTTCCAAATTGGCAGAATTATTACAATGAATTTCCTCATCATCCAAATGGTTCTGGAATGACAGCTGATGAAGTCTATGAATTAGTGGGAGGTGAAATTAATCAAAGACATCTTTCTGCAAATACAAATATTAGTAAGTATTACCAAAATGCTTGCGCATTAAGAGTCTCAAGAGCACTAAATTATTCTGGTATAATTATTCCACCTGTAGCAGGTACTATGAAAGGAAAAGATGGTAAGAATTATTTTCTTGCAGCCAAGGCTTTAAATATATGGATGAGAAAAACATTTGGGGTATCACCTGCAAATTCTAAACACCGTCATTTCACAAAAGCTCAAGCAGGTATAAATGGCCAGAATTTACCGGGCTTAGTATCTGGGATCAAGGGTATCTTTTCAATGGTTTCTCCGAAAAACAGCTTATGGGCCTCTGGACATGCAGATTGTTTGCAATCAAGTGGAACTTGCATAAATAACTGTCATTTTTTTGATGGAGATATAGAATATATTGATATTTGGGAATTAAATTAAAATCATAATTACAGATATGAAAAATCTATTTATTTTATTTTTCAGTGTAGTATTTATACATTGTTTTTCACAAAATATAAAATGTGAAACCGCTGATTATGTAAAGAAATTGGATGAAAAAGAATATTCCACATATACTTACATAAATTCCAGCTATAGTTATTCAAGGCCTCTATTAATATTAATTACAGACACTGAAACTTTTATGAAGATTCATCTGAAAATACCATCTTTATTTTTAAGAAAGCAGGAATACACCGATGTAAATCTCTTAGGTATAAAAGGGTTTAACAATAAGCATATTTCTGAAACAGATAAAAAAATCATAAATGTTTTTATTCAAAATATTATAAAATATCGAGCCGACAATAACCTTCCTTTATATACTGAAGAAGAAATTGGAGGATTAATCCAATTTATTGAAAAAGAAAATGATATGTGTAAGGTATTAGCTTGTAAAAAATAAATTACGAATATGGAAATTATATCATCTTTCTTGCATTAAGTTTATTTTAATTGGATTATTGAATTGGTACTCGTTTAAAAAATTATTTA
>CBFQYI010000338.1:0-5215 GCA_965720825.1 uncultured Chryseobacterium sp.
TACATTTTTCAAATACTTTTCTTAATAATTCCAGCGTTGGATACCATTGTAATCCACCTGGCTCAGGAGTTCCTGTAGATGGAGCAATAGAAGGATCGAAAGCATCTAAATCAATTGTGATATACACATTTCCTGATACTTTTTCCAATACATCATTGATCCAGTTTTCGTTGTTTGCAATTTCGTGAGCAAAGAATACTCTTCCTTCCGGTAAATATTCAACTTCTTCAACATCCATAGAACGGATTCCCACCTGTACTAAGTTATGCTTCTGATTCGCTTCAAAAACTGCACAAGCATGGTTGGAAGTAGAACCGTGGAACTCAGGACGTAAATCTGTGTGAGCATCAAACTGAAGAACAGTAAGGTTTTCAAATTTCTCTCCTACCGCACGGATAGAACCGATAGAAACGGAGTGTTCTCCACCGAAAAGAGTGAATAGTTTACCATCATTGTTCAAAAGTTCCTTTGTTTTCTGATAAACTGCTTCTGTCATTGCTTCCGGAGTAGAGTTTTCAGAAACTTCTCCTGCTAAGTAAACTCCCTGTAGATAAGGTTCTGTTTGAGTTTCAATATCGTAAAGCTCCATGTTTTCAGAAGCGTTTAAGAATAATTCCGGACCTTTATCAGCTCCTTTACCCCATGTTGAAGTTCCATCATAAGGAACAGTTACCAACATTACTTTCGAATTCTCTAACGTTGCGTTTTCCTCGGGAATTCCTGCGTATGTTCTCATGCTTTATTTAAAAATTTTAATGTTTTAAAATTGAAATATTGACCACAAAGATACGAAGAGTTTATGAGTTGGAGAGTAAGAGCGTCGGAGAGTTTATGAGTATCAAAATTTACCACTCGTAGTGTATTGTCTGCTACCTAAAACCTATCATCTGTTACCTCTTCCCTTTCCACTCTCAACTCAAATAGCTATTTTTGTACAAAACTCATTATATGCCTTTAAAAGCTGTACTTTTCGATATGGATGGTGTAATTGTAGATACAGAACCATTGCATAGAAAAGCTTATTTCAAAACGTTTGATGAATTGGAAATCGCCGTTTCCGAAGAGTTATACACCTCTTTTACCGGAGCATCAACCAAAAGAGTCTCTGAAACTTTGATTAATGAATTTAATTTAAATCAAACTTATGAAGACATTGCAGGAATCAAAAGATCTCATTTCAAAGATTATTTTTATAATGATGATGAGTTTGACTTAATTCCGGGAGTAAGAAAACTGATCGAGCATTATCACGAAAATGGAATCAAGCTGATTCTTGCTTCTTCTGCAACGATGGTAACCATCAATATGGTTTTTGAAAAATTCGGACTCGAGCAATATTTCAGCGGAAAGATCAGCGGTGCCGATTTAAAAGAATCAAAACCTCATCCTGAAGTTTTCTTACTGGCAGCAGAAATGGCAGGAGAACCTGTTGAAAACTGTATGGTGATTGAGGATTCTACCAACGGAATTCTGGCAGCCCACAGAGCAAAAATTTTCTGTGCCGCATACAGAAGTCCTCATTCTAAAAATCAGGATTATACATTGGCAGATACTGTGGTTTCTGATTATGAAGATCTCGAAATTGATAAAGTTTCAAAATATTTTTAAATAAAAAAGCTCTCAGAAAAACTGAGAGCTTTGTTTTTGGCTAAAGCCAATGGAATTTCTTATTCTTGATTAAATGGGCTAAAGCCCATTCCTATTGATATAAATTATTTATAACCAAGAAGTTTCAATACATCTTCCGGTTCCTGTTTCTCACGGAAAATCTCATATTGCAATTCACCGTTTTCATCTTTCTGGATCAGGACGTGTCTTGGCTGAGGCATCAGACAGTGGTGTACTCCACCATATCCTCCGATCGTTTCCTGATACGCTCCGGTGTGGAAAAATCCGATGTAAAGAGGTTTAGTATCACTGAAGACCGGCAAATAAATTGCGTTGGTATGCTGTTCTGAGTTATAATAATCATCTGAGTCACAAGTCAATCCACCTAAGAACACTCTCTCATATGTATCTTCCCAACGGTTAAGCGGAAGCATAATAAAGTGTCTTGAGATTGCCCAGGTATCAGGAAGAGTAGTCATGAAAGAAGAATCAATCATATTCCATTTTTCTCTGTCATTCTGACGTTTCTGAGAAATAATTTTATAAAGATTCGCCCCACTTTCCCCTACAGTAAAGCTTCCGAACTCAGTATAGATATTAGGTTCTTCTACTCCTTCCTCTTCACAGAATTTTTTAATCTGAGAAACGATTTCTTCCACCATATACTGATAGTCATAATCAAAGTTCAAAGAAGTTTTGATTGGGAAACCACCTCCGATGTTCAATGAATCTACTTCAGGAGCAATTTTCTTCAAACGTGCATATACACGAAGACATTTGTACAATTCATTCCAATAGTAAGAAGTATCTTTAATCCCGGTATTGATGAAGAAGTGAAGCATTTTCAATCTTGCATTCGGGTGTTCAGCGATCTTCTGACTATAGTAAGGAATGATATCTTTATATCCGATTCCTAGTCTTGAGGTATAGAATTCGAACTTCGGTTCTTCCTCTGATGCAATTCTGATTCCGATATTAAAGGTAGAATCGATGCTTTCCGTAAGTTTATCCAACTCTCTGTAGTTGTCAAGAATCGGAGTAATATTTTCAAAACCGCTGTTGATCATATCTGAAATTTTTGTCAGATAATCATCCGTTTTGAAACCATTACAGATTACTTCAATGTTTTTATCTACCTTCTCTTTTTCGTAAAGAGATTTTACAATATCCATATCATAAGCAGACGATGTTTCTATCGAAATATCATTCTTTAAAGCTTCTTCCAATACGAAATTGAAATGACTGGATTTTGTGCAATAGCAATAGGTATAATTCTTTTTATATTCGGTTTTCTCAAAAGCTTCTTTAAACCAGCCTTTCGCTTTCTGAATATTTTGAGAAATTCTCGGCAGGTAGCTAATCTTTAGCGGAGTGCCAAATTGTTCAACCACATCCATCAATGGAATATCGTGAAACAACAAATTGTTCTCAGAAACATTAAATTCCTCCGTAGGAAAATATAATGTCTGATCAATAAGTTCCGAGTACTTTATTTTCATTTCTAAACAAGTGAATTAAGAAATGCAAAATTGCTAAAAAAGTTTCATTTTTAGGTGTTAAAATTATTATAATTTTAAATAAACCCCCAATATTAAATCTTATAGAAATTTATCTCTGATAATCAATACGTAAACTTTTGAATATATTCATTTCTTTTGGCGTCTGAAATCCCCAATGCCTGCTGAATATAGACATCTGTAGAGCCATACTTTTTATTGATCTCCTCAAAAGCTGCATCAAGATATCTTTTTTCTACCCAGCTCAGTTTTTCCAGCACCTGTAAATCCATTTTAGGATAAAGGAAATGTAAGGTATTGGCAAGGCGTAATCTTTTTTGAACAAGATCTTTTCTGTAATTATTGGATAAAAGATAGTCGTTGTAAATAGTTTCTTTATCAAATTTCAGAATGGTAAGAATTAATGCGGTTGTAATTCCGGTTCTGTCTTTTCCTGCGGTACAGTGATAGAGAATCGGATCTTTGGATTCCAGAATTTCTGTAATAATCTTTTTTATCGTTTCCGGATTTTCCGTAACATACTCACGGTAGAAATCGATCATCCTTTTATCAGCATCGGAAGCGTTTACTTTACCTTTAAGGACCAATTTTTTAGCCTGAGCCAACTGATCTCCTTCATCTTCAAACGCTGAATATTTTTTATAAACTGTTTCTACAGGCATCTGATCCGGCTTCTCAGCAATTTCTTTTGAGTTTCTAAGGTCAATAATTTCTTTGATCCCCAGTTTTTCTAAATCGTCAAAAGATTTCTTTTTAAGCTTATGAAGATGGGCACTTCTGTAGAATTTTCCTTCTTTTAAGATTCTTCCATCTGCATTTTTGATATTTCCTACAGTCCGAAAATTCGTTACTTTCTTTATTTGAATTACTTTTTCAGTTTCATTTTTCCCATATGCAGGCGTTTCAAAATGCTGTGTTTTGCATGAGAAAATACAGCATAATGAAATAGTGAAAACTGATATTTTGACTAGTTTATTCAATGGTTTTTAATAAGTTTTGGCTAAAGCCAATGGATGTATTTATTTTTATTAAACGGGCTGAAGCCCGTTTTTATTGATGTGAAAATTCGTGCCATTAGTGAAAAACATTGGTGTAATTTGTGTTTAATGACAGTCTTTTTTTAAAATGGGTAAGACCCGTTTCTATTGATATATAATTAGATCTTTCTTAATAAATTGTTGGATATTCAATCTCTTTGATCCCTACAAAAAACAAAACATCTCCTGATTCATATTCCACGGAAACCGCATCCTCAACAGCGAAATTCCGGGTTCCTATTCTTGAAGTAATACTTAAGTTTTCTTTCGTCAAAGGCCAGTTGAGTCCTTTGGTTGTAATATTATTTACTGATGGAAATGGATAGAGAGAGATCATTCTGTTTTTCACTCCTTTCAGTGTAAAATGATTGGGAATAAAATAATACTCTGAAAACTCATCATAAAATTTAATATTCATTCGATTCTTGAAGCCATAAGCAACAGTAAGATTTCCAAGAAAATGATCCTGTTCACCTCCGCTTCCCCCAAAAACATCAATCTCTGAAAAGCCTCTTTCCTGAATAATTTCCAACGCTTTATGAAAATCTGTTTTTTCCTGATCTAGCGTAAGAATAAATTTCCCTTCATACATATCTTCATCTGATCCAGAGTGAGAATCAAAATCACCGGATATAAAATCCAGTTTATCCAAAGGAAATCCCTTTCTTTTCAAATAATGGAAAGCACCGTCTGTACAGGCAATCAAACCATAGTTTTCCGGATTGGGTAATGATTTTGGAGCATCACCGTTGATGAAAAGTAATGCTTTATCTCTCATTCGGGTTCCAGTATTCTTCCGGTTCGTTGTTCAGTTTTGAAATATATCTGGCCAACACAAAAAGATAATCTGAAAGCCTGTTTAAATATTTAATCAATTCGGGACGTACTTCTTCTGATTCATTCAAAAATACCAATGAACGTTCTGCTCTTCTGCAGATTGTTCTTGCTGCGTGTAAAAAAGTTGCAGATTTTCCTCCACCTGGCAGAATAAAATACTCAAGCGGTTCCAGTTTTTCATAAAACCAGACGCGCAATCGCGCCAGTAAACGGAAG
>CBFQYI010000339.1:0-5203 GCA_965720825.1 uncultured Chryseobacterium sp.
TTTTATTTTTTATTCCTATATTTGCTTAACATTTTTTTAACTATAAATATTTATAGTTAAAATTTATAAGATTGTACCGGCCATGTTTCTAAGAATAAGGAAACAATAAATATACTTTAATAGCATTTGAACAATTGATATTTTTATATTAAAAAATCATTATCAAATAGCATTTATAATTAAATATATCTTATAGTTTTGTTATTTTTATTTCCTCATAACAGCAAATTGTTATTTATATGAATAACATTAGTGTTTTGCTATGAGATATCATTAACCATTTCTATACCGTAAATGCTATGAAAAACTTGACCAAAATCAGGCTGATGCCCCTCGAAAAGCCGGATATAATTACTACAACCCAAAATCTATCTACAACTGATAGATTATTAAATAATTATCACAAAACAATACATATTGTTAACGATTTAACAAAAACAATTTTTACTATATCGTAGCAAAAGTAATGGTCTTACGATCGAAAGACCTTGCATTCTGTTATGATACTCTTGCTATCATTCAATAATTCAATTAACACGCCATGAAAAAATTAACCATTATTGGACTGACGCCTTTTGAAAAGCCGGACGTTAACCTTATATCCCGATTGCACCAGGCGGGTGCATTCCCTGTATTAAGTTTAGGAAATAAGCTAACGAAAGCCCAGGAAGCGTTACAACAACTTGACCAGATAGACGTACCATCGTATGGTATTTATTTTTCTAATGACAGTTTCACCACTCTTCAAATTCCGGAAAAAGTAAGATTTGCGATCCTTCCGTTCGGAATGTCTAAACCACTCAATGTACCTGCTATTTACCAGATAACCAGTTTGGAAGAGGCAAGACAAGCCGAAGAATCAGGAGCACAAGGAATCATTATCAAAGGAAATGAAGCGGGTGGATTAGTAGGCTATGAATCCACGTTTGTATTATTCCAGCGTGTGATCAAAGAAATCCAGAGCATTCCGGTGTGGGTACAGGGAGGAATAGGTCTCCATACCGCAGCAGCAGCAAAAGCTTTGGGAGCCACAGGAATTGTTCTGGATAGTCAGCTTGCTTTGTTCCCTGAAAGTTCGGTTCCTCAGGACCTGAAAGAAGTATGCTCAAAATTGAATGGTACAGAAACTAAGGTGATCGCTAACCATCGTGTATTGGTAAGACCTAACTCACCTGCTTTACCTGAAAATGCAACCGCTGAAGATCTGAAACAATACTTTACAGGTTTCGACCTTAGTACATGCTATATCCCTATGGGACAAGATATTTCGTTAGCCACCGATCTGTATGAAGACTTCAAAACACTGAAAAAACTTGTTTTCGGTTTCAAAGAAGCTATGTATGGACATCTGAAGCAAGCCAAAGCACTTAAAGTAATTGATAAAAACAACTCTTTAGCACAGGAATTGGGATTACAATACCCTATCGCTCAAGGACCAATGACCCGTGTGAGTGATGTACCTTCTTTTGCTAATGCGGTAGCAGATGCAGGAGCCTTACCTTTTGTTGCCTTATCCTTATTGAAAGGAGAATCTGCAAAATCGTTGGTAATGGATACCAAAAAACTGGCTGGTGAAAAAACATGGGGAGTTGGAATTTTAGGATTTGCTCCACAGGAATTAAGAGATGAACAGACATCATATATATTAGAAGCTAAGCCTCCTGTAGTTTTAATAGCCGGAGGAAGACCCGCACAGGCTAAAGTATTTGAAAGAGCGGGAATAAAATCATTTTTACACGTTCCTTCCCCTGCCCTTCTGGATATTTTCCTGAAAGAAGGAGCTAAAAACTTTATTTTTGAAGGACGTGAGTGCGGAGGTCACGTAGGGCCTCTTTCCAGTACAGTTCTTTGGGAAAAACAAATTGAACGTATTTTAAAAGAGGATCATCCTGAAAACATCAGTGTCTTTTTTGCAGGAGGAATTCATAACGCCTTTTCAACGGCATTTGTTTCCATCATGGCTGCACCATTGGCTGCAAGAGGAGTAAAAATCGGGGTATTGATGGGTACAGCGTATCTGTATACCAACGAAGCAGTAGAAACCGGAGCTATTCAGGAAGAATTTCAGTCTCAGGCAATGCAGGCGAAGGACACCGTTTTACTGGAAACAGCTCCCGGGCATGAAACCCGTTGCTTAAATACAGCTTTTGCCCACCATTTCAATACAGAAAAAGCAAAACTTCTTGCTGCCGGAATGGATAAAAAACAGGTATGGGAACAACTTGAAAAATTAAATGTAGGCCGTTTACGTATTGCAGCTAAAGGTATAGAACGTCAGGGTGATAAATTGGTCAATATTCCTAAAGATGACCAATTGGACTTAGGAATGTACATGATCGGACAGGTTGCTACAATGCACAATCGTGTGATCTCATTGGCTGCTCTTCATCAGAGTGTGGTAGATAATTACGAACACATTCAGGATGCAGCATTGCCGGAAGAACCGGTTTCTGTAGAAAAACCTTTGGATATCGCTATAGTAGGAATGGAATGTATCTTCCCAGGTGCTAAAAATCTTGATGAATACTGGAGAAATATCATTTTAGGAAAAGACAGTGTTACCGAAGTACCGGATGAAAGATGGAATAAAGAACTTTATTATAAGCCGGATTCCAACGAATCGGATGTATCTCATTCCAAATGGGGAGGGTTTATTCCTAAAATCGATTTCGATCCATTGGCATTTGGTATTCCGCCACAATCCCTTGCTGCAATTGAACCTACACAACTTTTAACCTTATTGGTTGCTAAGCGTGCAATGGAAGATGCAGGATATGGTGAAAAACACATCAACAGAGATAACATTTCTGTCATTATAGGTGCTGAAGGAGGTAATGACCTTGCCAACAGCTATAGTTTCAGAGGATATTATAAGCAGGTTTTCGGAGAACTTCATGAAGAAGTAAAAGAAGCCTTCCCACATACTACTGAAGATTCTTTCCCGGGTATTTTGGCGAATGTAATCGCAGGTAGGATTACGAACAGATTAGACCTTGGTGGAAGAAACTTTACGGTAGATGCAGCATGTGCTTCTTCTTTAGCAGCCATTGATCTTGCTTGCCAGGAACTTGTCTTAGGAAAATCTGATATGGTTCTTGCGGGAGGAGCAGATTTACACAATGGAATTAACGATTATCTGATGTTCTCCAGCACGCATGCCCTATCCAGAAAAGGAAGATGTGCCACATTCGATGGTGATGCAGACGGTATTGCCTTAGGAGAAGGTATCGCGATCCTTGTTTTAAAAAGATACGAAGATGCCGTACGTGATGGTGACCGTATTTATTCAGTAATCAAAGGAGTTGGAGGATCCAGTGACGGTAAAGCGTTAGGATTGACTGCTCCTAGAAAAATAGGCCAGGTAAGAGCTCTGGAACGTGCTTATTCTCAAGCTGGAATAAGTCCAGCTTCTGTAGGTCTTGTAGAAGCTCATGGTACAGGAACAGTAGTAGGTGACAAAACTGAATTGAGTGCACTGACTAATTTATTCAGCCGTTCAGGCGCTTTACCGGGACAGACGCATTTAGGTTCTGTGAAAACACAGATCGGGCATACCAAGTGTGCAGCAGGATTGGCAGGATTAATCAAAGCTTCTCTCGCTGTATATCACGGAGTACAGCCACCTACCCTTCACCTTCAGCAGCCTAATGCGTATTATAATGCAGAAACCAGTCCATTTGCATTCCATGCAGAAAGTGGATTGTGGGGTGAGAAAAACCGTTATGCAGGAATCAGTGCTTTTGGATTTGGAGGAACAAACTTCCACACCGTTATTGCGAACCATCCTAAGCAGGATAATTCAATTGCTATGCAGTCGTGGCCTTCAGAGTTGTTTGTTTTCCGCGGAGACACCTACGAAGAAGCCAAAGGAGAATCAAGCAAGGTTAAGGCTTTATTAGAAATTAACGATGGTATTCCATTAAAAGATATAGCTTACAGTTTAAGCATCAGTTCAGAAAAGTCAATCCAGTTCAGCATTGTTGCTGACACCGCTGAAGACCTGATGATGAAGCTTGAACTGGTACTGCTAGGGATTGAGACAAAAGACACCTTTACAGTTAACAAAAAAGAGGGTAAAGTAGCTTTCACATTCCCTGGACAAGGCAGCCAGAGAATCAATATGGCACGTGACTTATTTGTGGTTTTCCCGGCTATGCGTAAGATTATTGATGAGTATCCTGAACTTGAAAAAGTAGTTTTCCCATCTAAGACCTTTAACGAAGCTGATTTAAAGCAACAGAAAGAAACCATTAAAGATACCCGTTTAGCACAACCCCTTTTAGGAATTGTAGACCTTGCATTGGCTAAGTTCTTGGAATCATTAGGTATTATTCCTGATATGCTGGCAGGCCACAGCTATGGTGAAATTCCAGCTTTGTGCTTTGCAGGTGTATTTGGAGAAGATAAACTGGTTGACTTAAGTGTTCAGAGAGCTCAATCAATATTAGATTCAGTAGAAGGCGGAGATCCGGGTTCCATGCTGGCAGCAAGCGCTACTGCAGAACGTTTACAACCTATTATTGCTAAAGTAGAAGGATGTTATCCTGTCAACTTCAATGCTCCTACTCAATGTGTAATTGCCGGAAGTACGGAAGCTATCAATAAACTACTGGAGGTTCTTAAACAGGAAGGTATTTCTGCTAAAAAACTGGAAGTTGCATGTGCTTTCCACAGCCCTTTATTGGCTAAATCCAAAGATTTATATACTGAAGTATTAAAAGATGTTCCTTTCCAGGAAATGCAGATCCCTGTATGGTCTAATACTACGGCAGAAGTATATCCTTCAAATCCATCCGAAATAAAAGAAAGACTTACTGATCATCTGGTACAGCCTGTAAGATTTGTAGAACAGCTTCAGGCAATGTATAACGACGGAGCAAGAATATTCATCGAAGTAGGACCAGGAAAAGTGCTTACCGGATTGACCAAATCCTGTCTGGAAAAAGATCAGCTGACCTTATATGTTGAAGACAACAGCCGTAATAAATTCAGTCATCTGCTTTGCATGCTGGCACAATATTTAGGAACCGGCAGAAGCTTCAATATTGACAAACTTTTTGATGGCCGAAGTGTGAAGGTTATTGATATTAACCAGCCCGAGCTTTACAAGAAAAGCCCTGCTATCTGGCGTGTTAACGGGCAAACTGCCCACCCAACTACCGGTAATCTGCCATCTAATGGTGCTTTACCACTTATAAACCCT
>CBFQYI010000340.1:0-5184 GCA_965720825.1 uncultured Chryseobacterium sp.
TTTTTGTCACTTTGGCCTCGGTTTTGCTTATTTTGAAACATTCTTAATAAGCCCGAAAACATTAGGAAAAATTCAATTTATAATTCCGAAAAAATATAGATTCATAAAAACTATTTCAGTGATTGAACTCTTCTATTTGAAAACCAAATAAAATCCTATAAAACACTGATTTATAGTTAAAATTGAAATAAAAAAAAGCAATCCACTTATCCTATCAACAGTTTCTTTCTGATTTTACTTAAAAATTCATGAGTAATTCCCAAGTAAGAAGCTACTTGTTGTTGAGTAATTCTCTGTTCCAATCCAGGGTATTTTTCAAGAAATTCAAGATACCGTTTGTCAGCTGTTTTGCCTGTTAAAGAAAGAATTCTTCTTTGTAGTGACACTGAAGATTTCTGGTTCATGATTCTGAAAAGCTTTTCTATCTGTGGCATTGTTTTATACAGATATTCCTTATCTTTTTTAGAAATCATCAATACTTCACTGTCTTCAAGGGCTTCAATATTCAGAATACTGGGAACGGTATTGATAAAGCTGTCTATATCTGTAATCCACCAGCCTTCTACAGCAAAATATAAGGTTTGCTCAAATCCGTTTTCAT
Source organism: uncultured Chryseobacterium sp. (assembly GCA_965720825.1). Classification (GTDB taxonomy): domain Bacteria; phylum Bacteroidota; class Bacteroidia; order Flavobacteriales; family Weeksellaceae; genus Chryseobacterium. Next base: position 602 of record CBFQYI010000340.1, read on the forward strand.
TCAGGTAGTAGATTTTAAAACAGCCGTTCAGTACAAATCCTTCGAAGAGACAATAATCTCCTTCTTTGACAACCACTTCTTTCTTTTTAAATGTTTTGAGTTCAAAAAGTTTTACAAACTGTTGAAAATCCTGTTCTGAAATGTTGATATATTGACTGATATTTCTAAAAAGTAAATCGGACATAGGATTATTTAAACAAAATAAAGGTATCAAAATTATTGACACCTTTATTGAATTAAGTTATGTTAAGTTATTTTTGTTCCTAAGCAATAGAACTTCAATTTTTGTTGGGTAAACGCTAAGGCGCAAAGTTTTATCATACATATTGTTTATTTTAAGACGCAAGAAAATCGAAGATTTTCAGCAATATGCCTGTTTTAAATTTTATCGGAGATAAAATCCTTGCGCCTTAAAAACAGCTGATATTTCAAAAAATTCTTGGCGCCATTGCGTTTTCTAATATTTTTTATTTAGCAAATACAGGAGATTGCCAATAAGCTTATTTAAAAAGATCATTGTACACGTTCCATATCTAAAAATAGCCTTATTTTAAAAGTTCATCAGTATTTATTACACGGGCATAAAGATTTCCAAGAGCAGAAATCCCGGCCAAAAAGGATCTTTGAACTTCTTCAGCCTTTATCACTTCCCCATTAATCTCCCTGTTTCTGGTTGCTGTGGCATCACCGATAATGGTATTGGTAAACCCGAAATCTAAAGCTGCTCTGGTGGTAGATTCCACACAGACATCTATCATCATTCCCGTAATCACCAGATTTTTAATTTTCTTTGACTGAAGATAATTCAGAAGGTCAGTTTCCCTAAAGCTATTGGGAAAATGCTTAACAATAACTTTTTCATCTTCCATCGGTAAAACCAGATGATGGATTTTAGCGCCATCTGTAGCCGGAAGGAAAAATGTTGCGCCATCATTGGTAGAAATATGTTGGATATGAATGACAGGAAGATTATTTTTCCTGAAGTATTCCAAAACACTTCTTGCATTTTTGGCAGCCTGTTCAGCTTTTTCAAGAGTCATCTTTCCTCCCGGGAAATAATCATTTTGCACATCAATAATTAATAGTGCGGTGTTTTCCATTTTTTGTTTTTGTGCGTTCATTGTAATCAGTGAAATTACTATCAGACCTAAAGTCAGAATAGTTTTGAATGTATGTTTCATGTGTGAAATTTTATAGGCCAAAAATACTGAGGCTTCAGGTCCTGACCTTTGAACTAGTTCAAAAAATGGCACAAATTATAATATCAATCATTTTTTTAATATTGCTATTTTTTTTCATTTATATAAATTTAAATGAGAAATTTTATTATCTTTTTAAAGAAAAACAACTCATAAACAGTTAATATAATTTAACGGTATCAGATTTGGATAAGCCAAAAAAATACCCTTATTTTATTCTGTCATAAAAGAAAATATTCTTAAAGTAAAAATTTTAAATAACCTTTATAAAAGCGGGATTACCAAAATGTTTTTTGGATAAAAAAGATTTATTTAGTGTTGAATAAAACATTAAATTTGCGACATTGATATTATGGATAAAAAGACACAAAAAAAACCGACTGAATCGCCTGAAAAAGGCAGAATCTTATCTAAGCCACGTATTTTTTTCGGGCTTACTTTTATACTTTTATCGGCTGTTCTTGCATTCTCATTCGTCTCTTATCTGATGAACTGGAAAGCAGATCAAAGCCAGGCAGGAACCATGCTGGACAAAAGCATAAAATCTTCCAATATCTTTGGCAAGGTAGGTGACTGGCTTGGGAATATTTTCATTTTTGAAAGTATTGGTATTGCCTCATTTATCTTCGCATTTTTACTGCTTGTAGTAGGGACACTGATTCTTAAGAAGAAGATCTTCAAACCCTGGAAGACTATTGGCCACTCTTTATTTTTTATCTGCTGGCTTCCTATTTTTATGGGAGCGCTTACAAAAGGCCAGGGTGTTTTAGGAGGTGTTTATGGGTATCAGATTATGGATTATCTTAACTCCATCATCGGAGCAGTAGGTTTATGGACGGTATTAGTTGCAAGCATTCTTTTATATTTTATCCTTGAATTCAATCTTCGTCCAAGTTCTATCAAGGCAAAACTGGATAAGATCAATGAAAATACGATTGGAAAAGTAAAATCTATGATTCCTGATTCTAATGATGATTTCGAAGCGGATGAGGAATTGAGGGAAGAAGCAGAGGAAACGGAAGAAGAAACTGCATCCAGAGTTACCGTAAGTGATGTTACGAACCATGCGGTCAATACCCCGGTTAATACAAAGAAAGAACCAGAACCCGTAAGTGCTCCGAAAGGATTCCCTGAAGTTCCGGTTTCCAACGAAATAGAAACCATTACCACCCCGAATCATACTTCTTTTGATGCAGAACCTAAGGAGGTTTCTCAACCGGTAAGTTTAAACCTTTCTACGAAACCAATTGTTCCGGTTTCCAGCCCGGAAGAAGCTTTTGACATCAGACCTTCTGTTCCGTCTCCGGCAGTAACAACTGCTCCGGCACAGGAAAATATTAAATTCAATGTAGAAGTTGCTCAGGTGATTGATGTTCTGGATGATTCTGATAAAAAGTCTCAGGAACTTGTAGAAAAGCATGGATTATATGATCACAAGCTTGATCTGGCTAATTTTCAGATGCCGCCTGTAGATCTGCTGAAAGACTATGGAAATGAAGAAATTTCTATCAATAAAGAAGAATTAGAAGAAAATAAAAATAAGATTGTTGGGCTTCTTAAGAATTTCAACGTTGGAATTGCAGAGATTAAAGCTACAATCGGGCCTACAGTTACGCTGTATGAAATTGTTCCTGAAGCAGGAAAAACTGCAGGATGATATTGCTCTGAACCTTTCTGCATTAGGAATCAGAATTATTGCACCGATGCCAGGGAAAGGAACCATTGGTATTGAGGTGCCAAGAAAAAATCCTACGATGGTTTCTATGCGTTCTGTGATTGCTTCTCAGAAATTCCAGAATACGGATATGGATCTTCCTGTAGTTTTCGGAAAGACCATTTCCAACGAAATCTTCATGGCTGACCTTTCGAAAATGCCTCACTTACTGATGGCAGGAGCAACAGGTCAGGGTAAATCTGTAGGGATCAATGCCATCCTTACTTCCCTTCTTTATAAAAAACATCCTAGCGAACTGAAGTTCGTCATGGTAGACCCTAAAAAAGTGGAACTTTCATTATATTCAAAAATTGAAAGACATTATCTGGCAAAATTACCGGATGCGGAAGAAGCTATCATCACAGACACCAATAAAGTAATCAATACCCTGAACTCTCTTTGTATTGAAATGGATACCCGCTATGATCTTCTTAAAAATGCTTTTTGTAAAAACCTAAAAGAATACAATAAGAAGTTCACGGAAAGAAAATTAAATCCCGAAAACGGACACCGTTATTTACCTTATATCGTATTGGTAGTAGATGAGTTTGCAGATTTGATCATGACTGCAGGAAAAGAAGTTGAATTACCAATTGCCAGACTTGCACAGCTTGCCAGAGCCGTAGGAATCCACCTTATTGTGGCTACGCAGAGACCATCCGTAAACGTAATTACAGGGATGATCAAAGCCAACTTCCCTGCAAGGGCTGCCTTCAGGGTAATCTCAAGTGTGGACTCCAGAACCATTCTTGACTCTCCTGGAGCAGATCAGCTGATTGGTAAAGGGGATATGCTTTATTTCAACGGAAATGAAATTTTAAGACTTCAGTGTGCTTTCGTAGATACTCCGGAAGTGGAAAGACTGGCAGAGTTTATCGGAGAACAGAAAGGGTATGCTTCAGCATTGCTGCTTCCTGAATATGTTTCTGAAGACTCAACCAGTTCAGTAGGTACTTTTGATCCGAACGAAAAAGACGCTTTATTTGAAGAAGCCGCAAGAATCATTGTTTCTACGCAACAGGGATCTACCTCAATGCTTCAGAGACAATTGAAGCTGGGGTATAACAGAGCCGGCAGAATTATGGATCAGCTGGAAGCAAGCGGAATTGTGGGAGGCTTTAACGGAGCTAAGGCAAGAGAGGTTCTGATCAGTGACCTTCATTCTTTGGAACAGTTCCTTGAAGATTTAAGAAACTAATAATTTTAAAAATTAATCCCGGATATTCCTGAATGGAACCGGGAAATAAAAATTCAACTAAAAACTATTACCATGAAAATTACCACAACACAAACTATTAAATTGGGTCTTTTTGCTTGTATACTAACCTTATCTTCATGTGCATTAAGAACAGTACCCAGCGACTATGCTTCTGTAAAACTGGATGTTATTGATAATAACACGCTGGGAAATGGCAAAGTACTTATTTATAACGGCGCAGGAGTTCTCCATAAAATGGATAACACGGCAAGACTGAATATCGGACTTGATGGTAAATCATTAGGACAAATCAGGCCCAAAGAATATGTTATTGTTGATTTAGAAAAAGGAAAACATGAGTTCACAGCTCTTCATATAGATATGGTGAATATGAGAAGTAAACATACGGTTGAGATTGATGAAAATACTAAAGTAATTAAAATTGAACCTACCATTACTTCTAATAAATTAA
>CBFQYI010000341.1:0-5172 GCA_965720825.1 uncultured Chryseobacterium sp.
CTAAGAATTATTGATTACAAAACAGCGAAAATTAAAAATCTCAATGTAAAGATTGATCAGGATAATGTAGATGAATATTTTCATAACAGCGATAGAAAACAGGCGCTTCAGCTTTGTATCTATCATTACGTTGTTCAGCACCTGCCTGAGTTTTGGGGATTCCCGATTGAAACAGGAATCTGGAGTTTTGCAGACGCCAAAAAGGGAATGGTTTCCTTACAGTTTGATAAAGGAAATATTGATGATGCCATGAAATCTGTTAAAAGCCTTATCCTGGAAATCCTTAATCCGGATATAAATTTCGTAGAAACTATTAAAACTTATTAAAAATTTTTAGTTTTAATTGGGTTCAAATCTTTGTTTATTCTCGATGAATAGGCTGGATTAGAATTGTTTACTTTGTTGATAATGTAGATTATATGGGCGTTTTTTTTGTGTATCTTTACTGCTTGTTAAAAAACTTTTAAAGTTTACATCAGATACATTAAACACCATCAATGAAAAAGATCCTGATATTTTTAGCTATTGCTTTTTCTCTTATTGTCCAATCTCAGCAAAAGAATGATTCTCTGAATATTGCTCTTCAGAATGTAACCAAAGACACCAAATTTGGTCTTGCCCTAAGTGGTGGCGGCGCAAAAGGGTTTGCCCATATCGGAATTCTCAAGATGATTGATTCCTTGGGAATCAAAGTAGATTATATCACTGGAACCAGTATGGGAGGAATTCTGGGAGGCTTATATGCAATGGGTTATAATGCCGATCAGATGAAGCATACAATCTATAAAATGGACTGGAACAGGATTTTAAGTAATAAAATTCCTTATAATAAAGTCAATATCAGTGAAAAAGACGAATACGACAAGTATATCCTTGAATTTCCTGTAGTTAAAGGATTTCCTACTCTTCCGAGTTCTTATATTGAAGGGCAGTACATGGGGGAAGTTCTTAATACGCTTACTTTCAATGCAAAACATATTAACGATTTCAGCAAACTGAGAATTCCGGTACAGCTTACTTCTTCCGATATTGAAAACGGAGGTCTGGTGATGCAGAAAGAAGGGTCACTACCATTGGCTATTCGTTCTACACTGGCTATTCCTGCAGCTTTTGCTCCTGTTTATATTGATGGAAAACTTCTGGTAGATGGCGGTTTGGACCGTAATTATCCAGCTAATGAAGTTCGTGAGATGGGTGCCGATTTTGTGATTGGTGGATACACGGGTTTCAGGCTTTTCACGAAAAAGGAGATTGAAAACCCAATGAAGATGATCTATCAGACTCATGCCATCCGTTCCGTGGAAGACTTTAAGCATCAAAAAGAACTCTCTAATATTCTCGTAGATTTTGTAGATCCTTTGGGAGAGATTACCACAAAGGATTTTGCCAAATTCAGGAGGATTATCAAAATAGGAGAGACGGAGGCCAGAAAGCACCTTCCTGAGTTTGTAGCTCTGGCAGAAGCTCAGCGAAAGGCTGGAATCCAATATGAGCATACGATGATTGAAGAGGTGAAACTGCCTACCACAAAATTTACTTTTAACGAAGAAGACGGAACGCCTATTACTGATGCTGCAGAAATTGAAGTACTGAAAAAACAGATGGGGCTTACGGAAGGGAAGTATTACGATGCAAAAACGGTTAATGAAGCCATAGACCGTGTATTCGGAATGCGCCAATACGTTAAAGTGTATTATACCTACACGAATGTGAATGATGGTCTTGTGATGAATGTATTTGTGAAAAGAGCGAAAAAAGGAGCGTTTAAACTCGCCTTACACTATGATACGGAACAGTCCGTAGGGATTATTGTCAATTATACCTACAGAAATATTCTTCTGAACCGATCAAGATTTCTGGCAACAGTGGATATTTCCGAACGTTTCAAGGCTAAACTTGCTTACCAGCAGTTCCTGGATAGTGGAGAACGTTTATGGCTGGATCTGGAAGCCAAGATGGTTCACCTGAAAAGTAACGACCTGAACTTCCGACTGTATGATATCAGTGAAGATGGCGGCGACCGTTTTCCTAACCATATGTACCGTAATATAACCGGAAAGATTGCGCTGAATTATAATATCAATCCCAATGCTTATCTATCTGTGGGAACGGAATTCAGTACGGAAAGAATGTACAGCTTATTGGATAAAGTAGACCAGTCGAAAGTAGATAATTACAGTAAAAAGCTGTATAACCATAGTAATTTTAATACTTTCCTTAAGTTTGAGCAGAACAATCTTAATAAAAGATATTTTACAACAAGGGGGAATCATCTGCAGGTAAGTACAAGATTTTATTACGGAGATCAGTATGAACTTTATGATCTGAACACCGTGCAGCCTCTCCTGTATCTGATCCTTAACCCAAAAGAATCTTATTATTCCGAGCCTAAAAACCTTGTTTCATTCACCTTAAATGAGAACTTTTTCTACCCAATTACAAGAAGGCTGACGGTAAAGGCTAACGTGTTTTTGGGTGCAAGTTTTGGATCAAAGAAAGAAGATCAGGTTCCCTATCTGTTTTTGAATCAAAAGTATAATCTGGGAGGAAGCGAATATAATTATGATCTGCTAAGCCCTGAATTTAATGGGCTTCGTCAGAAAGAGCTTCCGATGACTTCGGTGGCTAAGGCAGCCATTTCATTTCAGTACAGAATTATGAAAAAACTCTATCTTACCCCTTCGTTCAGCTATGGGAAGGTAAGTGAAGAGCTTTCTCCTTTTAATGACAGTTTTGATATGTTTGGGTACGGATTGAACCTTGGCTACGAATCTCTTATCGGTCCTATCAGCATGAATATTTCCAGAAACAGCCAGCTTGATTTTTCAAGGATCTATTTCAGTATTGGCTTCAAATTCTAAACAAAACTTTTATCAATTTGGAAGATATTAAAAAATCCTTTTATCTAAAGTGCTTATTTAGATAAAAGGATTTACTGTTTATAGAATCAATTATTTAATCTATTTTCTTGGGATTTCCGGTCTTGGCATTTTGTAATAGCTTCCGGACATACTTTTTAAAAATGCTACAATAGCATCTATTTCCTGCTCATTCAGATGTAAAGGCTGTATCAGATGGTCTGTAACCGGAAAGTTAGGATCAGCTCTCTTTTCTTCCGGAGTGGGATTAATCATCTGCATACCGCTGTTGTATAAACTGACAATGCCGTGCATATCATCCATCAGTCCGTTATGCATCCATGGAGCGGTATAGTCAAGATCTCTCAGCGAAGGGGTTTTAAATTTACCTGTATCATCAGAATTCCGGGTAATATGATAGAGACCAAGGTCCTCATACTCCCGTTTATAATAGGTGAGTCCTATGTTGTGGAAAGATTCATCTGTAAGATTTTTCCCGTAGTGACAGTTCATGCATCTTGCTTTGGTACGAAACAGATGCATCCCGTAGATTTCCTTATCACTCATGGCTTTATAATCACCCTTGATGAACTTATCCAGTTTGCTGGGCTGACTTCTGATGGTTCTTTGAAAAGTAGCCAGAGCTTTGGCGATTTTATCAAATGTAATTTTATCAGTTTGATAGACTTCTTTGAAAAGCCTCTTGTATTCTTTAAATTTTGATAATTTTCCGGCCAGTTTTTCCGGATTCATATTCATTTCGTTATGAGCAGAAATAGGTCCCACAAGTTGTTCTTCCAATGTTTTGGCTCTTCCGTCCCAGAAATAGGATTGGCGGTCCGCAATATTGAAAAGCGACTGTGTATTTCTTTTTCCCTGCAAATGATCAGTTCCCAATGCCACTTCCTGACCGTCTGCCCAGCCAAGTTCAGGGTTATGACAGCTGCTGCAGGACACCTGGCTGGATTGTGACAGTTTGGGATCAAAAAACAGTTTTTTTCCAAGCATTACTTCGGGTATTTCCTGTGTATCATAATAATTGGAATCCCATTCTATAGCTTCAAATTCTTTCCAGTTGACTTCTGCATCCACTGTAGGTTTGGGCCAGTATTTTATAGGCTTTTTATATTGTTCTACAGCCTCTCCATAATGTATCTTGTACTTTTGAAGGGTGTGCTGCATAAAAAACAGAGAAATTCCTCCAAGAACAACGACTAATTTAATATCTGAAAATTTTATCATCATGTGTTTAAAAAATACTTCCTATACTGACCGCCAATAAAGTATTGCTGCCATTGTTAAAACTACTGTAAATCATCTTGCCTCCCACGAAAGCATTTTTGACTACAGGGAAGTTAAAATGAAAATGAATATCAAGTTTTGCCTGCCAGAAATCCGAAGACTGGAAGGTATAGTTTTCCTGAAGCATCGTATTGATGGATGGCTTTCCTGAATTGTTGAAAAGCGCGTCTTTTTGATAGACATTGGTTGCTGAAAATCCTGCTATAACAGACAGTGTCTGTAAATTTTTGAAAATTTTCAACCATTGATAATCTGCTCCGTACATAAGCTTACTTAATTCTATTCTTGATAGTGGATTGCTGTACTTTTCTTTTTCCTGAACCCATCCAAAGAAGGGAAGCAGAGAAGATTTTGTTTTTTCATTGCCCATCTGTATAAGTCCTTTGAAAATAATAGTATTGATCTTATGGTTGTATTTTTCCACACTTCCAATCTGTATATAATTTCTTGAGTTCTCGTTCAGAAAGAGGTTTTCTGTTCCTTTTCTTTCTGTACTGTTTCCTTCTGCAGAAATTCCCCAGACTGTTTTCCCTGAATCAAAGAATTTTCCGGCGGAAAAGGTAAACTGCTGTTCATCAATTTTTGAAGCATTGAGATCTGCATATTCTGTCAGGAGTTTATCAAGATTAAACTTTTTAAGACCTATATTCAGATACCAGTTTCTGTTGTCTGCTTCAAAGATCTGTAAACCTCCTCCATAAGACCAACCTTCATAATACGCCTGACGAAGCTTTCCGGAAAGCAGTTCGTTGTAGTTTCCCAGTCCGCTCATATTGTAAATCATTGGATATCCCTGGTTACTGACAAAGCTCAAATAATGTTTTTGAGTATATTTTTCAGCATGTACATAAGCTCCGACTCTGAATTTCTGGAACATAAGCTTATCAGCTCCCATTGCCAGAGAAAAATGAGCTGCAGTATTTTTTGGCCGTGGATCTATATCTCTGTAACTCAATGTTGCCTGGTAACTTCCTGCAATTCCTAAAGTATAGGTATTGATTTTTTTAGAATA
>CBFQYI010000342.1:0-5156 GCA_965720825.1 uncultured Chryseobacterium sp.
AGTTCTTCCACAGAGGCTTTTAAGGTATAAAAAACACCTGTAAGATTCGTTTCTATCATATCATTCCACTCCTCTGCCGTCAACTCATCTACAGGCTTAAAAATACCCAATCCTGCATTGGCAATGATATAATCCAGTCTTCCGAATTTTTCAACGGTATATTTTACAGCTTCCTGTTCGCTTTCCAGACTTCTTACATCAGAAACAATCCCCAAAACATTTTCTGAATATTGCTTAAGTTCCTCTTCCGCCTTCATTACATCTTCTCTTTTTCTTCCTGAAAATGCTACAGAAATACCATTTTCAAGTAAAATTTTCGCAATCCCGAAACCTATTCCTTTGGTTCCTCCTGTTATATAAGCTGTTTTATTATCTGACATATGATTGAAATTTTTAATTCTCTAAAATAACAAAAACGCTCCAATTGGAGCGTTTCGCTGATCCTAAGATTTATCAGTAATTATTTTTTGATGAACTTCTCTGTGAAGTTTCTTCCTTCTGTTTCTACATTCAGTAAATAAGCTCCGGCAGACAGACTTCTGACATTTATCTGATCTCCGTTTAATGTTACATCTACTCTCTTTCCAGACATATCATAGGCTTCAACATGTTTGATTTTGTTTGGTGTTGTGATTTTTATAACATCAGTAGCCGGGTTTGGATAGATAGACAATTTTACGTCATTTTTAACGGCGTCTTTTGTAGACAAGGCTGCTTCATTATTAATTTTGATATTATCGATATAGGCAGAACCTCCATAGTTATCATGTACAAAATCCATTCTGTTAATATTGTTGTTACTGAATGGCTGTCCTGTATAAATTAGAGCATCATTCAGGTAATATTGGATTCCCGTAGCCGTAGAAACTATTTTTACTCTGTACCATGTATTGGCATTCCAGGTTTGATTGGTATTGACTAAATTATTTGAACCTGCCGTTGCAATCAGAATGCTTCCATCATAAGAGAAATCAATATAAGTAACGATCCCCCCTGCTCCTGTTGTACTTACTGTTCTAAAAACAAAATCTGAACTTGATGTACTTTTTTGAGTCAGTCTTACATCAAATGATTGTGTAAAGCTATTATTCGTTAATGGTGTTGTAAAGGTATAGAAACCACCCATTACCGGACTCTGCTGTGGCCCATAAGGTGCATCTGTTGTTATTTTAAAACTGTTTGACCCCTGGCTTGCCATTTCAGCTGACACCAATTGACTTGTCAGATATACTGGAGGTGTTGCTCCATTATTAGTAGTAACCCAGCCCTGCTGTCCATTAATGTTTCCTGCTGTATATCCTTCACCGGCTTCAAAAGAAATAGTCTGCTGAGCAAAAGATGATATTGAAATTAACGAAATAGCGAAAATGTAAAGTTTCTTCATGATATTTTTTTAGTTTCAAGCAAATATATAAGTTTTAAATCTAAAAAGCAAAACATATGAATATTTTACACATATTAACAAATTAACATAATATTTTTAACTAAAAATAATAAAGATATTAAATCTAAGAAGAAACAACAATTCCGAAAAATCATCCACAAATACATCAAAACGATAAAAAGAGCACATGTTTTCAGCGGTACAAAATAATTTATCTGATAATCACTTTTTCAGTAAAATTTCTTTCTTCAGTTTTTATATTGACCATGTATATTCCTTTGGGTAAGCCTTTTACCTCTATTTTATTATGGTTTGTTTCAGTCTTTATCAGCTTACCTGTTTCGTCATAGAGCTCTATACTTTTTACTGCGGCAGCCGTTTTAATATTGATAAAATCAGTTGCAGGATTAGGATAGAGAGATATTTTTTTAGTATCTGCACTAGAATCCTGAACACCCATTGTTCCCAACTCGCTATTAATTTTAATATGATCAATATAAGCTGATCCCAGCGAATTATTATGAACAAAACGAAGCTGGTTTATATTCAATGAACTTGCTGCTGTACCCGTATAGATCAGCATGTCGTTAAGATAATACCGTACATCTGTGGTGCTTCCTACTACTTTTAACCGATACCAGGTATTCGACAGCCAGGCAGAAGGTGTAGCAACAAGGTTCTGTATACCAGATAACATATCCAGGATCTTTACCGACCCGGTTTTTCCAAAATCCAATCTTACAACAAACTGATCATCAATATTGTTTACAGCCTGAAAACCGAAATCAGAACCGTTAAGCTGTGACATATTGATATCGAATGATACGGAAAAATTATTGTAAGCAAGAGGAGCGGACAGATTATAAAAACCTCCGATGATTGGCTCAGCCTGTGTTCCATACGTATTTTCTTTGACAATTCTCAGAGAACGGCTTCCATCACTGGCTTTATCTAAACTGATGGCCTGATGGGTAACATTTTCCGGTACACCTCCTGTGGGAGTACTGATCCAGCCAGCCTGCCCGTTGATATCTCCAACGTTGAATCCCTCCATAGGCTCAAAGGATATGGCTTGTTGAGCGAAAATGCATAATGATGATAGTAAAAATGCAATTGAGTAGTATTTTTTCATGGTAAATCAAGTTTTGTATTAAAAATATAAACTTTCAATGAATAGTGAAATAACTTATTGCAAATAAAAAATTAACCCATTTATTTTCAGTGAATTTAATTTTCAAAACCTTGAAAATACTTGGCTAATAATTGATAAAAGAGCAAAAAAATAAGGCATTTCTTTGCAGAAATACCTTATGATATCTTATTTTCGATTAATTATTTTGAATAATTCTCAAAGAACAACGGAATACTTTCAATCCCTTTATAGAAATTGAATAATCCGTAATGCTCGTTTGGAGAGTGGATCGCGTCAGAATCCAATCCAAAGCCCATTAATACAGACTTAGCTCCTAAAACCTGCTCAAACATTGCTGTAATCGGAATACTTCCTCCACCTCTGTAAGGAAGAACTTCTTTTCCGAATGCAGATTCCATCGCTTGTTTTGCTGCAGCAAATTCTTTTGTATCCGTTGGTAAAACGTAAGGCATACCTCCGTGGTGAGGAGTTACTTTAATTTTTACTGTATCCGGAGCAATCTTTTCAAAATATTTCGTGAACTTCTCCGTAATTTCCTGAGGAGTCTGGTAAGGTACCAGACGCATTGAAATTTTAGCAAAAGCTTTTGAAGGAATTACTGTTTTTGCTCCTTCTCCTGTATAACCACCCCAGATTCCGTTGCAGTCTAAAGTAGGACGGATAGATGTTCTTTCTAAAGTCGTATATCCTTTTTCACCTTCTATATTGCTTAATCCGATTGATTTCTTGAATTCTTCCGGATTATCTTTCAATTTGTTCATATCGGCTCTTTCAGCATCTGAAACAGTTTCAACATTGTCGTAGAATCCATCAATGGTGATATGGCCGTTTTCATCAATCAGATTAGCGATCATTCTTGAAAGTACGTGAATAGGGTTTGGAACTGCTCCACCGTAAAGCCCTGAGTGTAAGTCTCTGTTTGGCCCCTCCACTTCTACTTCTACATAGCTTAAACCTCTTAAACCTGTTGTTACAGTAGGTTGTTCATTACTATAAATATGAGTATCAGAAATTAAGATACAGTCACAAGCTAATTTCTCTTTATTTTCATTGACCCAGTCTCCTAAGCTTACAGATCCTACTTCTTCTTCTCCTTCTAAGATAAATTTAACATTGCAAGGAAGAGCATTGGTCTTCATCATCGCTTCAAAAGCTTTCAAATGCATGAAGAACTGCCCTTTGTCGTCAGCAGAACCTCTTGCGAAGATGGCACCTTCAGGGTGTAATTCAGTTTTTTCAATATAAGGCTCAAATGGTGGCTTTGTCCATAATTCCAACGGATCTGCCGGCTGAACATCATAGTGTCCATATACCAATACTGTAGGTAAGCTTTTATCTAAAATTTTCTCCCCGAAAACAATTGGATATCCTTTTGTCTGGCAAACTTCCACATTGTCAGCGCCTGCATTTTTAAGGTGTGCTGCCACTACATCTGCACATTTCAAAACGTCATTTTTATACGCCGGATCTGCAGAAATAGAAGGAATTCTCAATAACTCAAATAATTCATCCACGAAACGCTGTTTGTTTTCGTTAATGTAATTTAATGTCTCTTGCATTGTAAAAATTTATTTTGTTAAAATTAAAAAAAATGCCCGGCAGGAACAAACAAAAAGGAAGGATTTTCCCAACCTCGTGTTAATGAACCTTATAGCCCTCTTTTTTAATAAAAAAATGCCCTGCAGAAACAGGGCACTTATATATTTTGTACTTCTAATTAGTGTTCAGCTTTTGGCGCTTTATCAGCTTCAGCAGGTTTTGCAACCGCAGTACTGTCAGTTTTTGGAGCAGCAGCCTCTGGTTTTGCATGAGCCTCTTCTTTATGTTCTGCAGCTCCAGCTTCATGTCCGTGAGCTTCTCCCTGAGGATCGTCAGAATATCTTTCTACTCCTTCTTCAAGTTTCAAAGTACCTCTGTTTCCTCCTTGTGGAACTTTCTTACAGCTTACCGCTACCGTTGCAATCGCTAAACATATAACTAATTTTTTCATATGTAAAATTATTTTTTTTAAAAGGTAATATGAAACCGCACTATTTTAGTCTATTATGACCTTCCAGACAGCAAGCGATTTCATGCTTAAATTTTTGATTGCCCAAAAGTAAGAAATCCTGCTTTTTTCGGCAACATTTTTATACTGATTTTAATATTATTTTCCCTTTTTTGGATTGGGTAAAAATAAGATACTGATCTCCTCCGTCTTTTAAACCATATTTCTTTTTGATTTCTTCAGGTTTTAGAGGGTAATTTTTTGTAATAATATTAAACTGACTTTTCTTTTTAATACTTTTAGAATCAACAGATTCCATTTCTAAAATTCTTCCGGGGAAGTCTTCAATTCTTTCGCTGGAAGTGTAAATATGACTGTTGGGATGAAGTTTTTTTAATCCGAATTTCTGAGAGATCAGATTAAAGACTCCGGCCTTCAAAATAGAATGATTGGGGATGTAAATGTATCTTTCAGGTTCAGAATATTCGGATTGGGTAGTTTCTTCTTCCCCAAATGTAAAGCTAAAGACAGATTCATTACTCTCAAGGTTCACACAATTACAGATGATTTTATCCGTATTATCGTTAGAAAGAAATACTACGACTTCTTTCACATCATTTTTCAGAGCGATA
>CBFQYI010000343.1:0-5137 GCA_965720825.1 uncultured Chryseobacterium sp.
GCTTTACCTGACTGGGAGAAATTCTTTCAATATTGGTTTCTGGCTGGATATGATTCCATAATTCAAGGCTTTTATCAAGCGCTTCTTCCGAAAGTTGCAACTGGTTGAATTCATACGCTGTTTTCTCTACAATAATCTGATTGTGCTCATCCAACTCATTTTTCCAGATCGTATCCACCACAAAATAATACACAGGAATACTGATCATCAGTACAATAAGTACGTAGATAAGAAAGGGTTGGGTGGTTTTGGTGAGTAGAGGCTTCACAATAATGATGAATTATAAATTATGAGGATTTAAAGTTTAAAGTTCAAGGTTTAAAGTTCAAGGTTTAAGGTTGGAGGTTTAAAGTTTAAAATAGTATACAAAAGATAATATTTTTTTAGCTTCCAACTATCAATTCTAGCTTTCCCACTTATACCCCGTTCCGTACACTGTTTTAAGATAATGCCCGCATCCTGCGTCATAGAGCTTTTTCTTGAGGTTTTTCACATGTGCATATACAAAGTCATGATTGTCAAGCATATCGGCAAAGTCTCCGGAAAGATGTTCTGCCAGAGTACTTTTGGAAATGACTTTATTTTTGTTACCGATAAAATAAATGAGGAGATCAAATTCTTTCTTTGTTAGAGAAATCACTTCATCATTTACTGCCACAGTCTTGGCCAATAAATCGATTTGAAGTTCATTTTGTTTCACCACATTAGAACTGCTGAACTGTTTCCGCCGGATAATAGAATATACTCTGGCCATAAGCTCAGAAAGGTGAAAAGGTTTGGTAAGATAATCGTCTGCACCCAGCTTTAGTCCTTCAATTTTATCATCAAGGGCATTTTTTGCGGAAATAATAATTACTCCGTCCTGTTTTTGTTGTTTTTTTAATTCTTCCAATAGGGTAAGCCCATTTCCGTCCGGCAGCATAATGTCCAGTAAAATACAATCATAGTCGAATGCCTCTATTTTACTCATAGCTTCACCGAATGTGCTCGCAGATTCACAGAGATAGTTTTCTCCGGAAAGATATTCCGAAATACTTTGAGAAAGTGCAGCTTCGTCTTCAATGATAAGAATTTTCATGTGATAAATCTATGACCAAATTTAGAAGAAATTTTGAATTTTAAATTAAAACATAAATTACAAAAATATAAATGATAGAGCAAGTGTATAGCTCCAAAATGAGGTTTTTTGTGATATATTTCATAAATTTACGGTGCTTTATCAATCTGATGATAGTGTAAAATATTTCGACGGTGAAAATTCACAACAAAAAAAAATATCTTAGTTTCCTTAAATTCAAAAGAGATTTCCAAAAATATGGGCTCGAAAAAGCACGCAGCTATGAACTTATTCTCCATTGGCTGAACAACAGGCTGAGCCGAAATCAGTTTCTTGTTCTTTCCGGAATTCTGGTAGGCTGTACGGCTGGTCTTGCAGGAGTTATCCTAAAAACCCTGGTACACAATATTCATTATTTTATTACGAATAAAGTTCATTTTGAATATCAGATTTTATTCTATATTGTTTTTCCTTTTTTAGGAATTGTTCTGACAACGATGATCGTTTTAACTTTGTTCAAAGGTCAGGATCGTAAAGGGATTGGTGCTATTTTATACGAAATTGCACAGAATTCCAGTATCGTAGCTTCCGTTAAAATGTATTCTCAGGTGATACAAAGTGCTGTTACCGTAGGATTGGGAGGTTCTGCCGGATTGGAAAGTCCTATTGCCGTTACCGGAGCTGCTATTGGTTCCAATTATGCACAAACCTACAGACTGAGCTATAAGGAACGTACGTTATTACTGGCAGCAGGAGCTACTGCCGGGATTGCATCTGCTTTCAATGCTCCTATTGCAGGGATTATGTTTGCTTTTGAAATTCTTTTAACCGGAGTGGTTTTCACAGATTTTATTCCGCTGGTTGTGGCCGCGGTCTGCGGAAGTCTTTTATCAAGGATTTTGCTTCAGGAAGATGTTCTTTTCAGATTTTATACCAGAGATCCGTTCAACTATAAAAATGTTCCCTATTACCTTATTTTAGGGATTGTTACAGGGTTGTATGCCCGTTATTTCGTTATTATTTCTCAAAAAGTAGAGCATTTTATAAAAGGTCTTCAGCTTTCTAGAATGCGTAAAGCAATGTTTGGAGGTGCTGTACTTTCTCTGTTATGTGTTCTTTTTCCACCGTTGTTTGGGGAAGGTTATGAAACGGTAAAGGCTTTTACTAATGGAAACACCTACTCCATTATTGAAAACAGTTTTTTCAGGTATTTTGAGATCGGAGACTGGACCATTATTATATTTTTAGTTCTGGTATTGCTTTTAAAGGCATTTGCAACCTCATTTACGATCTTTAGCGGCGGAAACGGTGGAAACTTTGCTCCTTCTCTTTTTGCCGGTGGAACGTTGGGCTATTTATTTGCACTGGTTTGCCAGCATATTGGTTTTACAGATGTTCCGGTGACGAATCTTGTGCTGGTTGGAATGGCAGGTGCCATGAGTGGTGTACTCTATGCTCCGCTTACGGCTATATTTCTGATCGCAGAGTCAAGTTTCGGATATGATTTGTTTATCCCTCTGATGATTGCTTCCATCATATCTTACCTTATTGCCAAATGGTTCTCCCCGATTTCACCAGAATTAAAATCCTTGGCAGACGAAGGAAAGATTTTCACCAATAAGCATGATAAAAACCTTCTTTTTGCTTTAAGAACTGAAGATTTTATTGACAAATATTCCCAAACCATTAATGAAAATGCTTCCGTTACCGAACTGTTTGAAATGGTGAAAAATGGTGATAAAAATATTTTTGCCGTTGTGGATGAAAACAGAAAACTGAGAGGAGTTCTTACGTTAGATGATATAAGACCTTATCTTTTTAACAAAGAAATGGAAATATCCCAGACGGTAGTTCAGATCATGAAAGCTCCGCCAGCTGTTCTTCACCGTGAGAATAAACCTCTGGATATTCTCCAAACCTTTGATGATACAGGTGTATGGAATTTACCTGTAGTGAGTGATACCAATGATTTTATCGGGTTTATTTCAAAATCTTCAATATTAATGAGCTACAGACAGCTTCTGAAAGAATATTCCGATTAATAGTAATAACAGAATATAACAACCAAAAACCTAAATTCCCCTCCTCCGGAAGGGTGGCGAAAATTCAAAGAATCTTTGACGGGGTGGCTATCATCGTCGAATAACAAAAAAATCCGTTCATTGCTGAACGGATTTCATTTTAGTCTATAATGAAAGTCGAAAAAATTAGTTGCTTGCGTTATTCAGTAGAGCAATATCTTCCTGATCCAAAACAAGTTTGGGTGCATGGAATACTGTTTCAAGCTGTGAGGCACTGGTAGCACTTACAATAGGTGCTGTGATCAACGGATTGGATAGCAACCATGCCAGAGAAACCGTTCCTTGCGTAGTATTATGCTTTGCACTTACCTGATCCAGTGCTTTTAGAACTTCAAGTCCTTTTGGATTTAAATATTTTCTTACTCCTTCACCTCTCGCACTTTTTGCAAGATCTGCTTCATCACGGTATTTACCGGTCAGGAATCCTGCTGCCAATGACCAATACGGAAATACACTTAAATCAAACTGCTCTGCCAGAGGAGCATAATTTTGTTCAAAACCTTCCCTTTCCATTAGATTGTAATGAGGCTGTAACGCAACATATTTAGGCAGATTATTCTTTTCTGCAGCTTCAAAGGATGCTTTCAAACGTTCTGGAGATAAGTTGGAAGCCGCAATATAACGTACTTTCCCTGCCCTAATGATCTCATCATAAGCTGAAAGCGTTTCTTCCACCGGAGTAGTATGATCATCAAAATGAGTATAATAAAGATCAATATGATCCGTCTGAAGTCTTTGCAGAGACTCATCTACAGATTTAAGAATATGTTTTTTGCTGATATCATAACCGTGTTCTTTCGTTTCAGAACCTACTTTGGTTGCCAAAACAATATCATTACGGTTAGCTCTGCTTTTCATCCATTTTCCGATGATTTCTTCAGACTGTCCGCCTTTCCCGTTCACCCACCATGAATAAGTATCTGCAGTATCTATAAAATTGAATCCGGCTTCTGTGAAGCGGTCTAATATATCAAAAGACGATTTCTCGTCCAGTGTCCATCCAAAAACATTTCCTCCGAAATTGATTGGCGCAATCGATAAATCGGTATTTTTGATTTTTCTTTTTTCCATAAAAATAATTTACTAAGTGAGCTCTAAGGTAAGGAATATTAAGCCTGGAGAATATTCAAAATGACCATTCCAGCTATAGTTATTATAAATGAAAATGCTGATCTTTCCTCAGTTTTTTTGATTAATATCTTTGTTGGAAAATCGCAAAGACGCAAATAGATTAAACGCTAACTGCTTTAAGGCGCAAAGATTTTATCTCCGATAAAATTGATTACATCATAGTTTATTTTTTACCTCACGCTGATTTTGCAGAAATACGATTTAAATATCAATATCTGCGTAATCTGTTTTTATCTGCGAGAAAAACTTATATCATATTGTTTGTTTACAATCTCATATTGATCGAAACTGAATTTTTTTAAGCCTTTGCATCTTTTTAACAAACTAAATGTGATTTCATTAGTAACTAAAAAAATAAAAACAGCCCATGTAAAAGCTGTTTTTATTATCTATCAATTAAAAATACGGTTATTTTTCAACCTGCGGAATCTCAATAGCAATAAGCTGAAGTTTATATTCCTCTAACTGAAGATTGATGGTTGATAAACCGTTGCTGAAGAATGATGATGCTGTAAAAAGCTCATGATAATATGCGATCCCTTCAAGAACATTTTTCCTGAAAGCATTCCATTTTTTTGTCTGCGAATGAGTAATCTGTACAGTGGATTCAGTGATTTCCTTTTTCAGATAATCTACATACATTTTCAATTCATTAATAAACATATTAGGACGTTGGCTGTCGGAAAGAATATTGGTATTTCCGTAAATATGTTTTACCATTTCTGAAAGAGAAACCTCTTTGTCAAAAAAGGCGATATTGGGTCCGGGACATATTACAACGCCTTGTTTTTCACCTTTGATTTCGAGGTTCTGTTCCATATATGCTGCATTCACAAGTCCTACACAAAGGCAGGCTTTATCAGTAATT
>CBFQYI010000344.1:0-5118 GCA_965720825.1 uncultured Chryseobacterium sp.
TATTCTGGACAGGTTGCTCTATGCGTACTCCTATGATGGATGGAATCGGCTGGTAGAAAAAAAACTTCCTGGAAAACCCTGGGAATACATGGTGTATGATCGGCTAGACAGATTAGTGATGTCACAGGATGGCAATCTCCGTTCTCAGGGTAAATGGTTTTTTACAAAATATGATGCCTTCAATCGGGTAACTTACACAGGGCTCCAAAGCAGCCCGAAAGGAAGATTTACCCAGCAGGCTGCAGTCAATACTAATCCCGGTGAAGAAAGGAACAGCACAGGCTTTACGGATTTAGCAGGCTCCACAATTTATTACACTGCTGGCAATACCTATCCTCAAAACAATATTACGGTTTTAAGCGTTAATTATTATGACACCTATCCTCCCGGAAGTCCGTCAAACAGTTCAGGAGTGGTTACACAATCTAAACTTCTAGCTTCCTTCATTAAAAATATAGAAGATAATAACTGGACAAAAAACTATACTTACTACGATGATAAAGAAAGAGTAACAGGAGGGCAGACAATTAACCATTTAGGAGGATATACCAAAATAGAATCCACGCTTGCCTTTTCCGGAGTACCGTTGAATACAACAACCCGTCATAAAAAAGACAGCAACAGCCCGGAGGTAAAGATCAATGAAACCTTTACGTATGATCATCAGGAAAGGTTATTAAAACATACTCACCGGATCAATGACGGGAACGAAGAAACTCTTGCTGAATATGTTTACAATGAGCTGGGACAACTTCAGAATAAAAACGTGGGTAATGGTATACAGTCTGTTGCTTACCGATATAACACACGTGGAGCCTTAACTCATATTAATAATCCTAACAACCTAAACAATAAGCTTTTTGGATTGGAACTCAAATATACTAATCCACAAAGCACTACAGCATCCTATAACGGGAATATTACTGAGATCGATTGGGCTACACAAAGCGACGGAATATTGAGAAGGTACAATTATAGTTATGATGGGGTCAACAGACTTTTGGGTGCACAATATAAGGAACCTAAAACTACAAACCCGGAACCTTATTACTTTAATGAAAGTGTGAGTTATGATGTGAACGGAAATATTATTCACCTAACCAGGTTTAGAAAGTCACCAAACAGTATTTTTGCTGAGTATGCTGACGGGCTAAGCTATACTTATGACAATAACAGCAACAGACTGATAAAGGTAAAGGATGATACAAATAACGCAGCAGGTTATCCCATTGGAGGAAACACCATCACTTACGATACCAATGGTAATATGACTTCCCATATGGATAAGGGGATCAGTAGTATAGCTTACAACTTTCTGAATTTACCTGGCCAGATCACTCAAAATGCAGGTAATATTTTATATTCTTATCGTGCAGATGGGATAAAACTAAGGAAAACCTATGGGAATATAACCACTGATTATCTGGATGGTTTTCAGTATACCAACGGGCAGCTACAGTTTGTACCAACCTCAGAGGGGTACTATGATTTTGTAAAAAGTAAGTATATTTACAGCTATACAGACCACCTTGGAAATATAAGGGTAAGCTACCTTAAAGGAGCCGGTGGCGGCATAGAGATCATTGAAGAAAACAACTATTATCCTTTCGGATTAAAGCATGAGGGATATAACAATATTGGACTAGGAAATGCTAATTATAAATACGGCTACCTGCAGAATGAACTTCAGGAAACAGGCATGTATGATATGAATGCCCGTTTCTATATGCCGGATCTGGGAAGGTTTATGCAGCATGACCCTTTGAGCGCTCTTTCATTAGATCCTTATGGATATGCTTTTAATAACCCTGTTAATTTTGTAGATCCAACGGGATTGTACGGAGAAGACCCGCCGGGTTCTTCATCTAATAATCCTATTGATATCGGAGAAATTATCCTTACCCCACCGGGTGGCAGCAGTAATTATCATACATGGTGGCAAATAGAAAATTATTATAATGTCAATAATAACTCTGTATTTCCGTCGAATTGTACCATGTGCTATGCAAGCGGAGGCTACCAGGTTAACCTTCCGCCGCCACAGATACAGTCATTACCTCCATATTGTGGGCACTGCTCTGATGGGCCTGTAAAGTTTATAGGTGGTGCAGGTGACTTCTTCGGCATCTTTGACATTGGTGGAGAAATAATGAGCAACTGGAAACCTGAAAACAGGTATCTTGCGATGGCTGCCGGGATTATTGGTGCAGTAGCATTAAGGAAGCCAGGATTGGCAACTACTGAAATACAAGCAGAAAAAAATCTTGCTTTAGGCTTAGGTGATGATTTATTCAATTTTGCAGAAAAGAACTCTTTTCATACCTATAGAGACTTTTCCACAGGATTTAATAAAAGTAAAATATTAGATGCTATGAAAAGTTACGATAAAATACATTTTAATACAACAGGATTTGGGAAGATTAAATTTTCTAAATTCGATCCTAAAGCACCTCTTACATTCAGAAATTATACCAACTGGGAAATGCATACTATTATGAATGATGCTTCATTATTACAGAAAACAATATTCTATAATAAATCTGCAGGTGGTACATATGAAATATTACATAATTATTCACCATTCTATTAAATATAATCTAAAGTTATGATATATAATTCAAATAGAAAGTTTAAAATGTGGGCTTATATTGTAAGCCATTCATCATTATTATTACGTAGTGAAATGAAATTTCCTGATCAGGATAATTATACAGAAGATCAATCTTATAATATTGATTTAGAGTTCTGGGCAGTCAATTATATTAATATTCCGACTATTCTTAATAATATTATAATTAAAGAAATTACAGTAAAAGAAATTCCAACGGAGATCAATAAAAACTTATTGAAATTTGATATGAAGATTTTCGAACTCGAATCAGAGGAAAAAAAATATTATATAATTGCTGGAGGATTTTTAATAGGTAAAAACAAATGGATAGATCAAGACAGAATTCTTGATTCTAATTTAAATTTAGAACATGAAGAAGTTATCCTAATTACGAATTAAAAAATTAACGATAATGTTCTAAACATATTGAAATAAGATAACATTTTTATTTTCAGTGTTTAAGTATTTTTGGACGTATTTTGAATTCTGGAACACATGGGGAGATGGTGCTATAGGAGCCACTTCTAATGATATACAGGAGATTGTTTTTACCAGAACAAAAATAACTGATGTTCAGCCTAAATGGTTTGAGCAACAACAATTAGAAGCATCATTTAGAAAGCCAGGCCGAGCTCAGATGAGTGGTGGTGGATATATAGAATTTACAGTCCCTAAATCGGGTATTACCCCTACTCCTTATATCGGTGGTGTGGGAAATTCTGGAAGAATTATCGTGGAAGGACGTATGCAATTGGATATAAGAACTTTGAACCCAAAATATGTTAAGCGTTGGTGGCCTTTTTAATAAAAATATGAAAAAAATAAAATTAGAATATAACTTGTGTGTATTTTTATTTGCTTATTTAAATCAAGCTGATTTATCATTACACAGAGCGGGATGGACAAGCATTAGAGAATTGAAAAATTTTTACTTAAATCAGGTAAATCCTAAAGATGTAGTGAATTTTTTAATATTAAATGCTGATATAGATATTAATAAGTTAGAATATTTTTATGGGATAAAAGAGTATAGTTTTATAAAAATTATCCTTTCTCGAATATATTTTTTACTTGGATTTTCACCTGTTTTTCTTAAGGATGAAATTTATTATATATGCCAAAAATTAGTGAATTTTGCAGAAATGCTTGAAAAAGATACTGAGGTGCATCCCTTAGAAATGGAAAAATTAAGATTACAGATATCAAAATTTTCTTTTGATATATTGAGGTATAAAATATCTTATAAATATTATAATAAAGCATTAAAAATTGAACATTACATGCAGCATGATGGGCTAAAGGATATTAAAATACAGGAGTTTATAAAAAAACTTCCCGATTCATCTGGATTATAATGTATTGCAAAAACATTTGATAATGTTTCAAATCTGTAAATGGTAACAATATTTCTCCATCACCCAAGTCTCCTGATTTTGAGCCAGTAATAAAATCAATTCTTTTCCAAAATGCTCCAAAGTCGGGAGATTTCGGAGAGCGGGGAGCTATACTTAATTTGTCAAAAGAACTTATTACATAAACCACTGTTCAACTACAGTGGTTTTTTACTATCTTTTGTTAAATAAATTATTCAATGAAATACTGTATTCTTATAGCATTAATTTCAGTGACAAGCTGTAAAAAGAGTAATACATATAAAGGAGAAAAGACTCTAACAGATAAAGAAATTGCCATTTCCATAGCTGAAAAGAAATGGAACGAAATTTACGGTAAATCAGCAATAAATAAACAAAAACCATTTGTTACGGAAAGGAAAAATGACAGTATTTGGATTGTACAGGGAAATTTCCCATCACCACCAGCAATAGGTGGAGTTGCCTATGCAGAAGTAAATATAAAAACAAAAAAAGTGGTTAAATATACTCATGGAAAATAAAAACAGTACTCTTTATGACTTTAGGAATATCACAATAAGGTCAAATGATAAGAATTTTTTTACTGAAGGACTTTATTTGATTATCGGGAAAGAATTGAAGTTACAGACAGGCAGCCAAAAAACTGAAGATTACTTAGAAGTACTCAAATATCTTATTAACTACTGTGTAGATACTAATCCTGTGATTATGGACAGCCAAAATATTGGCTATTATTCATGGCTTTTACAATTCAGGCTGGATGAAGATAACTGCTATGATCTATATGAAGCAAAAGTTTGCGGCAGTGGTTTTAATAGAGGTTGCGAGACAGCCATTTCAGTTGTTAGAGAACAAAGTGAAATATGTTGGCAGCAGAATCTTATTCCTGTTTTTCCTAACTTCAGTCAGTCGATGGTTATATCAGACGGTGTATATGAAGGAAAAGATATCGAAGGAATCAGATATAACCCAACTCCCGATGAGAGTGGTTGGTACCTTATCACAGACGACTATAATGACGATATTAAATCATTGAAAATGGTTCACTTTTATCATGTTGCTTTCGCCCGTCCTGATATTTTAAAATATCTGGCAATACCTTTCGGATACAGATTTATCATGAAAGACGGAAAT
>CBFQYI010000345.1:0-5115 GCA_965720825.1 uncultured Chryseobacterium sp.
TGATGATCTGGGATGTGAACTGACAGAACAGGGATTTATTAAAGTAGATATGATGCAGAAAACAACCGTTCCCGGAGTTTTTGCCTGTGGAGATAATGTAACCATGATGCGTTCCGTAGCCCATGCAATTGCACAGGGAAATTTTGCCGGTGCTATGGTGAATAAAGAACTTTCTGATGAGGAATTTTAAAGGCTTTTTGATGCATTTAAAAGAACCATAATGTAGGATTTATGGATACATCTTTTCATTTTTTAGTGTTTAAAAATCATTTTTTCAATAGAGAAATCTCGACGAAAATTCCGTACATTTGGGGTGAAAATTTCAAAAACTAAAAGTAAAATGGATATTATTTTCGACCTGATTGAAAAGGAAAGACAAAGACAAACCCATGGTTTAGAACTTATTGCATCAGAAAACTTTGTTTCTGAAAACGTGATGAAAGCAATGGGAAGTGTACTGACAAATAAATATGCTGAAGGATATCCCGGAAAAAGATATTACGGAGGATGTGAAGTAGTAGATGAGGTTGAAACTTTAGCGATCAACAGAGCTAAAGAACTTTTCGGAGTAGACTACGTGAATGTTCAGCCACATTCCGGTTCTCAGGCGAATGCAGCCATTTATCTTGCAGTTTTGAAACCAGGTGATAAGATCATGGGGATGGACCTTTCAATGGGAGGACACCTTACTCACGGTTCTGCAGTGAATTTCTCGGGGATTCAATATAATGTAGTTTCTTACGGAGTTCAACAGGAAACAGGTCTTATCGACTATGACCAAATGAGAGAAGTAGCACTGAGAGAAAAACCAAAAATGCTTATCGCAGGTTTCTCAGCGTACTCAAGAGATTTGGATTATGCTAAGTTCAGAGAAGTGGCAGACGAAGTTGGAGCAACGCTTTGGGCAGACATTGCTCACCCGGCTGGTTTAGTGGCAAAAGGATTGTTAAATTCTCCGTTCGAACACTGTCATGTAGTAACTACTACTACTCACAAAACGCTGAGAGGGCCAAGAGGAGGTATGATCATGATGGGAAAAGACTTTGAAAATACTTACGGTCACAAAACTCCAAAAGGAGAAATCAAAATGATGAGCCAGGTTCTTGACGGAGCTGTATTCCCGGGTATTCAGGGAGGACCTCTTGAGCACGTAATTGCTGGTAAAGCGGTAGCTTTCGGTGAAGCATTGGACGGACAGTTTGAAACCTATGCAAAACAGGTTAAATCTAACGCTCAGGCCTTATCAAAAGCAATGATCGACAGAGGCTTTGATATCGTGAGCGGTGGTACAGATAATCACCTGATGTTAGTAGACCTGAGAAATAAAGGCGTAAACGGTAAAGAAACTGAAAAAGCATTAGTACTTGCTGATATTACTTGTAACAAAAATATGGTTCCTTTTGATGATAAATCACCATTTACAACATCTGGTATCAGATTGGGAACTGCAGCTATTACAACAAGAGGATTAAAAGAAAATGATATGGATACTATTGCCGGATTAATTTCTGAAGTGGTAGACAATATCAAAAATGAAGAAGTTCTTGGATCTGTAAGAAAGAAAGTTAACGAATTAATGGAAGGTAAAGCTCTGTTCAATTACTAACAGACGTTTTAATATCATATAAAGAATGAGCAGACTGCTCATTCTTTTTTTATTACAATGGAAAAGAAATCTTATACTTTCGACGAAATTAAACAGAAGCTTGTTAATTATTGTGTTTACCAGGACCGTTGCCATGCGGAAGTGGAGCAGAAGATGAGAGAGTTTCTGCTTATTGATGAAGCAAAAGAAGAAATTATTTTATTTCTGCTGAAAGAAAATTTTCTGAACGAAGAAAGATTTACCAGGAGCTATATCCGAGGGAAATTTTACATCAAACACTGGGGGAAAACCAAAATTAAGATCAACCTGAAACAAAAACAGATTTCAGAGAGGTTGATAAGCTCTTGTTTTGATGAGATTGATGACTCAGATTATGAGAAAACCATCAGAAAAATTTTTGATGATTATTATACCAAACAAACTGGCTTGAAAGAATATCAAAAAAAAACCAAAACTATAAAACATTTGATGAGTAAAGGTTTTGAGTATGAGAAAATAATTGATATTTTTGGCTAAATATTAATAAATAAAAAAAACTTGACGTATGACTTTTGGGAAAAAAAACAATCAGTTCATTGAAAAAGATTGATATATAAAGATTTAATAATTCTTTTAAAGAAAAAACAGCTGAAATATAGAATTTATACAGATAAATATCACCTTCATAAGCAGTTTGTATGGTATGGTTTTTGTCTGTGGCTTTATAGTTGTATCGCAACGAAATTGTTAGATTTTATAAATATAACATCAAATTTATTTTTGATTTCTGCATATTGAAATAAATTTATTTTACTTTTGCATGATTGTATCAAAATTACCTTTGATTGGATAATTAGATATTATACCTTAATTAAATATGAACACCAATAAAGACAATGTACAATTCTCTTAGAAAAACAATATTTGGAGGGGATAATGTTGTCAATCTCTCAGACGTAAGATATCTTCCTAGATGGATAATTCTTGTAATAGACATTATTATTCTGGTAATATCTTTATTTCTTTCTACTTACATTATCGCAAAAATTACGAAGCAAGATTTTATATATCATGACGATAAAAGCCTAATTTTCGCTTTTATTATCCTGGTTAATACTGCTTTTATGTATGCCTTCAAGACTTATGCCGGGATTATCCGCCATTCCACATTTATAGACTTATTTAAACTTCTGATCTCCTGTTTTTGCACAATGCTGGCTATCGGAACTGTAAATATCTGCTATTTCTGGATTACAGGAAGTAAATTTATCCTTACTCCTTATCTGATGCTTTATTTTGTAATTTCATTTATGGGATTATTTCTTTTCAGACTCTATGTGAAAGAATTTTTCCATATTGTAAGGGAATACAGAAGAAGCGCACTGAAAAAAAGAATTTTAGTATTGGGAATTGATGAACAATCTATTGCCATTGCACGTGCTATTCTTGATAACCCGAGTTTACCTTATCAGGTAGTAGGTTTCTTGACACAAAGAACAGATTCTAAAAGGGCATCTCTGCTAGGAAAGCCAATTTATGAAAAACAAAAAATAGAAGAAAACACCAAAGAAGATCTTATTATTGATGGCGTCCTTATTGTTAAAGAAATGATGGCCAGAGAGGAGATGAATTCATGGGTGAATTTATTTTTAGAGAAAGATCTTAATGTCTTTAAAGCACCATCAGTACAAAAACTTAGAGACAGCGATCTGGGTGGATCTATCAGAAATCTTCAAATTGAAGATTTGTTAAATCGAAAACCTATCAAAATTCAGAACGAAAAAGTTAAAAGCAGACATTTTGATAAAACAGTATTAGTAACCGGTGGAGCAGGATCCATAGGAAGTGAAATTGTAAGACAGGTTGCTCTTTTTAATCCTTCATTGATTGTCGTTTTAGATCAGGCAGAAACACCGCTTTATGAAATTGAACTTGAAATGAGAGATAAATTTCCTCATATCTCTTTCAAATTTGTTTTAGGAGATGTTTCCAATCATCACAGAATGGAATCTCTGTTCCAAACGTACAATTTCTCAATGGTATATCATGCAGCTGCTTATAAGCATGTACCTTTGGTAGAAGAAAATCCTCACGAAGCTATCTTTGTTAATATATTAGGTTCAAAGATAGTTGCAAAGCTATCCAGCAAGTATAAAGTAAACCGGTTCGTAATGGTATCTACAGATAAAGCTGTAAATCCAACCAACGTAATGGGTGCCTCCAAAAGAGCTGCTGAACTTTTTGTGCAGTCTCTTCAGAATGTAGAAGGTAACGTTACCAAGTTTATTACAACAAGATTTGGAAATGTATTAGGATCTAACGGTTCTGTAATCCCTCATTTTAAAAAGCAAATTGAAGCTGGAGGTCCGGTAACCATTACCCATCCGGAAATTGTAAGATATTTCATGACTATTCCTGAAGCTTGTGAACTGGTTCTTCAGGCAGGAACAATGGGTGAAGGAGGTGAAATTTTTGTTTTTGATATGGGAGAACCTGTTAAAATTATTGATCTTGCCAAAAGAATGATAAAATTATCAGGATTCGAACCTAATATTGATATTAAGATCATTTATACAGGATTGAGACCTGGCGAGAAGTTATATGAAGAACTCTTGAGTGATGATGCAAAAACACTTCCTACTCATAATGATAAAATCATGATCTCCAAAGATCCTTCTATGGGATTTGCAGAAATAGATACGCTTACTAAAGAAATTACAAAAGCTTCTCTTAGAAGAGATAAAGTGGAAGTAGTAAGGATTCTTAAAACTATAGTGCCGGAATTCCGAAGCAATAATTCAATCTACGAGGCTCTTGATAAATAGACAAAATATAAATGTATATTTGCATAATTTAACAAAATAATGAAAGGAAAAATATTAGCAGTAGTTTTGGCATCTTCATTAGTGATTTCCTGCAAAGTTAATCCCAATGCTAAGAATGATTTAAATTATATGCAGAATATAGAACAGGTTGCAATCAATGCCTCTGCTAAAAATTCAGCAAATACAATCCAGGTTGGGGATCAGCTTATTATTCTGATCACTGCAAAAGATATGGATGTTGTAAGGCCTTTTAATCAGAATTATTCTTCATCAGAACTTATCCAAACTAATGCTATAGCCGGAGGAAATACTCCTAATCAGGGAGCAACAATACTTTCAGGTCCAACATATATTGTGGATGCAAATGGAGATATTGACTTTCCCATATTGGGGAAACTCAATACATCAGATAAAAATTTAACTGCTTTCAAAGACGAACTAAGGGAAAAAATGATGAAATATGTCATTAATCCCACAGTTAATATGAGACTTACAAATTTTAAAGTTACAATATTAGGAGAAGTAAACAGGCAGGGAGACTACACTATTTCAAACGGGCAGGGTACAATTCTGAATGCATTGGGTATGGCAGGAGATCTTACGATGTATGGTAAAAGAGATGATGTATTGGTGATCAGAACAGAAAACGGAGTGGTTTCTCATGGTAAAATAAACCTGCTGGATGCAAATCTTATTAACTCTCCA
>CBFQYI010000346.1:0-5105 GCA_965720825.1 uncultured Chryseobacterium sp.
CTTTTCCCGTATCATCAATGAAAACAGCTTCTATAATATTGCCTTTAGGATCAGGCTGCCTGGGAGCTCCTCCTTGTCTGGCCGGAAATTTTGGAGTGTGTTTCTCAGGTTGCAGCTTAGGTTTTGGTTGATGTTGGGGCTGTCCTTTATAATCCGGATTGGCTACATCTACATTCACCTGACTGGCTCCCCGGATTTTCCCTGAATAAGTGGCCGTAACATAATATTCATGATTCGCGCCTTCATTCCTGTCACCTTGCATCATAAACTGATTGGCCATCTGACGAAGGATTTTTTCATCAGACATCAGAGGTATTGACACTTCTGCAATCCCTTTTTCATTAACACGAGCCTTGTAGCTGCGTGTGTGCCGGTTGTTTTTGTTGATACTGGCATCGTGGCCTTTTCCAGGAGCATCATCTTCCCAAAGGTGAAACTCAATTTCTTTATTAAACATCGCAATGCAATGAGCCTGCGCAATAAGAGTATCATGATAACTTGCTTTATTGAAATCTTTTGCTCCTCTGTTAAAGAGTACTACTTTATCAATCTTTGGAACCTTGTTGCTGACAGGAACAATTATAAGGCTGCCAGCCAGTTCCTTGGTACCGGGAAGACCGGGTAAAACCCCTTTTTTAATTTCATAAACCTTCATTTGAAATTCTACTCCCAGCGCTATTTCTCCAAAGTTGTATGTTACGTTTTCACCGGTCTTGGGTTTTCCGGTGATATCTTTCCAGCTTCCGTTCTTTTGTTTCTTAAAAAGATACCATTCATAGTCTCCATTCAGTACGAGTGAAAGTCCTGAAGGTTTTATTTCGTAGGAACACACTGTTCCAACCCGAGGATTCTGATCCCCGGCAATATTCCCTGTCATGGCTGATAGAATTTAACGAACTCCCAGTCGGAAGCTATTGAGACAGGTACTATTTTTCAAATTAAATGGTTGAAGACGATAGAGGGTGATATCCTCATACAGGGTTACATTCTTTTTCATTTTGTTTTTGTGTTTGTTCAAAAACAAAAGTAAAAAAAATCATGATACAGTGATATAAAAAACTTGAATTTAAAGTTAATTTTTCTCAACAGAATAGACAGGAGCAGCTTTCAACCATTGGTACTTAAGGTTTCTGTCTTTAGCTATAAAACGGTATCCTTCAAGCTTCTTCAGATACACATACATAGAATCTGTATTTTTGATCTTTAATTTATATTGAGATAAAAACATCATTGGCATATCTACAGTGGAATCTCTTACTGTTTTCAATACCTTTCCTGATCTTACTTTATAAAGGTAGAATGATTTTCCACGGCCTTTTGAACTGTCTGCCAGTTTTACCTCTGAACTTGCAAGTACGAGTTCACTGCCATCAAAACATTCATCTCTGTTCATGATGTATGCTTTTCCTTCCTGACGTTCCTGTGCGAAAAGATCATTTTCGTAAGTGCCCGGACTTTGGTATTTTTTTTCACAACTTATCAAAAGGACCATCAACATCAAGGGTAATCCAATAATATGTGTTTTATTCATATTCAATTTCATAGGTGTTGGTTGAAAAAAAACCGATGTAATATTGCATCGGTTTTTGTTATGTAAAGTATGTTTATGTTACTCCTGAGTATATTCTGCATCCCATTCGTTACCGTCATCTCCTTTGTGTCCGTCCAATTTAATAACGAAACTTTTTGTAGGGAAATAAGGCGTCATACGGATATCCAGCCATACTCTGTCTTTGTTTACTCTATCCTGCTCGAAACGAACAATTTTGAATTTCTCGATCAACTTGTCCGGTCCTTTGATATTGTCAAGGAACGTTACAATTTGTCTTCTCAAATCATCTTCGTTCTTAGCATTCCAGTTTTCG
This sequence comes from uncultured Chryseobacterium sp., assembly GCA_965720825.1. Taxonomy (GTDB): domain Bacteria; phylum Bacteroidota; class Bacteroidia; order Flavobacteriales; family Weeksellaceae; genus Chryseobacterium. Next base: position 1,866 of record CBFQYI010000346.1, read on the forward strand.
AACGCTCTTCTGTTCAGGAAGTCAAGCAATACCTTAGTTACATAGTCGAATACACGAACTACGGAATACGTCTGAAGACCGATATTGTCTCCTGTAAATAAGGTCTTCGCTGAGAAAGCCATAATTTTTCCGTATTCGTTTACCATTGGTACAAGACCCATTTTTTCCAACTGAGAAATTTCACTTTTCTTCAATTCGAATTTTACAGCGTCTACTTCGTTGATGTTACCATGTTTTTTACCCGCTGCTACCTGAGACATCAGTGTTTTATGGATTTTTCCGGCCAATGAAGTGGAAGGTGGAAGTTCTACGTTTTCTTCTTCCCCTACTTCTTCAGCTTTACCACGTCCTACCAGCCAGTTACACGTCATGATAACGTTACTTCTGTGAAGCTCACCTCCTGTAAGGTTTGCAGAGTGGAATAAATCTACCACGTCATCCGGCTTATCAAGGTTGGCGAAGTCTGTAACCATCATTACTTTGTTTTCGTTACAGATTTTTGCCCATTTCTCGATAACCTTATTAGATCCTAAATATCCTGGAATTGCAAGAATTGAATAGTTATCTCTAAGATCAAGACGGTCGTAATAGTTTTTGAATTCTTCTGAAATTGCATCAATGAACAGAGGATTATCCAGATCGGAAACCTGATCAAGGCTTGCATTGACGATACTTACGTTGTCCACTTTATCCAATTCCGTATTTTTGTAGAATTGCGCTACTGTTCTGTAGTTGGTTTCCAACATACGAACGGCATCCAGTGTATTTTTTAAGTTTGTTTTTAAGTTCTGGTCGGCCTGTTGTGCTTTACTCTTGCACGTATCAGCCATTTTATCTGCAGATTCATTACCTTCTAAAAGGTTTACCCAAAGATTAATCTTCTGAAGAAGTTCTTTTCTTTCGTCGGATTTATTGCTGTCGTTCAGGAAGATTTCTTTTCTTGCCTTTCTTGTTGGGTTCATATTGGCAATACCGTCTACAACGGATTCAACAAAGCCAAATCCTCCCATTTTATTGAGCTCTGCAAGCGGGTTGCCCTTCGGCTGCCCTGCGTGTTGCTGCTGCCCCTGCTGCTGGCTCTCTTGTGCCTGTAATTTGCTATCCATGATTTAATGTAAGTCTTTAATTATTTTTCAAGTTCTTGTGCCACTTCTTTCAATACTTCTATGAACGCCGCTCTTGTCTGATCGTTCTCCAGCATATTGCGTAGAATTTTGTTAGTTTTCAGCTGACGTACGATTTTATTGTACTGCTCCTGTTCCATGCTCAATTGCTGCAGATAATCTGACTTCTGAGTAAGGCTTTTAGGGGTAAAGTCTCCAAGGTTTTGAAAACGGAATTCCTCTTCTACCATTCCACCGTCTTCTGTTTCGTGTTGTACCGATACTGAAGGCTGAAAATGTTTGAAAACGTCTTCCACTGTTTTTAATCCTGTTACGATTTCAGGGGTATAAGACTCGTCTGTTGTAAGTTGGCTTACTATCAGTGATTTATTTTCCTGTATTTCCTGAATAGCTTCATTAGCGTCTACTTTTACCTCGTTTCCGCCAACACCATAATTAAACATTGCCATATTATTGTTATTTTGAGATTTACTATTTTGGTTTGGATCTGTCTTTGAATAATTTACCGATGAATCAAATAAATTACCAATCCAATGTTTAAATTTAAAAAAAAACTGTAACATACAAAATTTTACTAAGATTTTTCTTGAATCATCTAAATCTTTTTACATTTATTCAACATAAAATCACCATATTACGATATCACTAAGCTATGAAAAAATAAATAAAGTCTTCCAAGAAAAATAAAATAAAATTTTTGTCCGCTTCACTCTTTTATAAATATGTCTGATGAATGTTAAAATAAGAATTCCTAAGACTTTACAAAAAATATTTTTTATATTTAAACAAAGTGAACCGTGTCATGAAAGATGTAAAAATAGCGTTGAGAAAACCCATATTTCCAGTTTCAGAAGCATTACAACAGTATTTGGAAAAATACAACAGAACTACCAAGATTAAGTTTCTGTATGAAGACCTTTTAAGGTTTAGTGACAGTGTGAGAATTCTGGATAAAGAAGGCAAAGACACTTTGTGGCTTGGGGTGCTGTATTCTGAATATGAGTTTAAAGAAATAGAGGCCAATTTAAATAAAATTTATACCCTTCTTCATTCTGATGGAGATACCGCTACTTTGCCTTACCTGAAAGTAGATACGATCGACTTTTGTACTTTCGGAAATTCTAAACCTTTCCGGATTCGGGTGAGAAATGTATTGAATGATAATTATACTTATTTTTATATTAAACAGGCCGATGCCTCCCGGATATTCGGACTGGAGCTTGAAGACCTGCTTTCTCCTAACCGGATTAACTTTCTGGTTTATAAAAACACTTTGATAGAGGAACATATTTTAGGAATTCCCGGAGATGTTTTTATTCAGAAACATTTACCCAACTGCTCAGAACTGGAAAAAGCACAGATTTCCAAAGAATTTGTGAAATTCAATGAGCGTTGTCTCATTGGACTTCTTGGTGATATGCGATCTTATAATTATGTGGTAATTCCCATCCATGATTTCGACCAGGTTATTTACAGAATCCGCCCTATCGATTTTGATCAGCAAACGTATGAGGGAAATCTGAAAGTTTATCTTCCACAGTATTTCAAAGAAAATAATCAAATGGTGAACATGGTATTGGAAAAACTGAAGCCAAGTTCTATAGAGCAATACCGTAAGGAGGTACGTTCACAAATTGTAAAAAGAGTAACGAGCAGTCAAAACAGATTTGACGAACTCATTTCTATTATGAAAAAAGATAATCTTGCACCGGAAGCCAATGTTATAGAACTAAGAACGGCTTTACAAAAACTCACCTATGATGTTAATTTCAAATATTGTAAAACCATGGGAGATATTATAGAAACCGGAATCAAGTTTGTGCTCCGGAACTATAAGAAAGAATATTAAAAAAGAATCCGTCTCATATTGAGGCGGATTCTTTCTTTTCTAACAATTTATGGTAAAATTACCAGATTTTTATTCTGTCCTGAGGAGCTTTATACAATTTGTCCCCCGGTTTGATATCAAATGCTTTGATGAATGAATCCTGATTAACCAACGGTCCAAATGCTCTGAACATTCCCGGAGAGTGCGGATCTGTTTTCACCTGATTGATCATGTATTGATCGGTAGCTTTTGTTCTCCAAACTGTTGCCCAGCTCATAAAGAATCTCT
>CBFQYI010000347.1:0-5090 GCA_965720825.1 uncultured Chryseobacterium sp.
GACTACAGTAATTTCGTATATATCAGTACACTTTTAAACCCAGAAATTGTAGAAGAAATCAAAAACGAAAGAATCTAAAATCTAATCAATTTATTAACCAATAGAAGCTCTGGAAGTCATTTCCGGGGCTTTTTATTTTAAAACAATAAAATTATTATGAAATGAAGATGAATATTATCCCATTGTTAAAATTAAACACCTGTTCAATAACTATTCTTAAACATTATCATTATCTATTGAAAACTGAATGTTAATTAACAAATTATATTGACTCAAATGCAATGATAATCAGAAAATTATTACTAACTTTAATGAGAACTTTAAAACCAATTAACTATGTCACATATATTAGCTGGAGTATTTGGTCATCACAGCGACTACAAAAAACTGGAAAGTGATCTGGAAAACTCAGGATTCGGAACTTCAGATTACATTGTATACCTTAATGATGGTTCCGGTAATTCCCAATATTTGGCAAGTGTTACCGTTAATGATCTTAATCAGATTGATCTTGCCCGAAATGCATTTGTTCAGAATGCAGCATTGAAATCCTATTTATTTGAAAATATGAATATCAATGAAACCAATTATGATACCATCAAAAAGTATATTGATGCAAGAAACAGAGCAGAAATCCACAGCAGCCCTGATATTAAAATCAAAACATCTAGCGACGGTATGAATTCTGAAGTAAAATTCTAATCGATATAAAATCTAATAGCCGAAGATCCGTAGTGTATACTGCGGATCTTTTATGTTTGAAAAAACTAAAAAATTTCGTATTTTCGTCTAATTATAGGCATGTGCACAAATGAGCTACGATTTAGAACAAGAGAATAAAGAGATCCTTGCCAGATATAAGGATCTGATTTCTAACACATACAGAACATTGGATGAGGAAAACAATAAACTCATCCGAAAGGCATTCGATATTGCGCTGGATGCCCACAAGGATCAAAGGAGAAAATCCGGAGAACCTTACATCTACCACCCTATTGCTGTTGCTAAAATTGTAGCAACAGAGATTGGTTTGGGTGCTACTTCTATTGCCTGTGCGCTTTTGCATGATGTGATTGAAGATTCCGATTATACCTACGAAGACCTTAAAAAAATCTTTGGCGAAAAAATTGCCAATATCGTGAATGGACTGACCAAAATTTCCATCATGAACCATCAGAATATCTCTGTGCAGTCTGAAAACTACAGAAAACTGTTATTGACATTATCTGAGGATTTCAGGGTTATTCTGATTAAAATTGCAGACCGTCTCCATAATATGAGGACTCTGGAAAGCATGGCTCCGGACAAGCAGAAAAAAATTGCTTCCGAAACGGTTTACATCTATGCTCCAATGGCTCACCGTCTTGGATTGTATAATATCAAATCTGAGCTGGAGGATCTTTCCTTAAAATACAACAGCCCTGAAGTATACAACGAAATCACGGAAAAGTTGGAATTGGCCAAAGAAAGCCGTGAAAGATATATCGAAGAATTTAAGAAAGAAGTATCTGAAAGACTTCATGAAGAAGGCTTAAACTTTAAAATCAAAGGCCGTGCAAAAGCGATCTCTTCCATTTACAGAAAGATGCTGAAACAGGGAGTTTCCTTTGAAGAGGTTTTTGATAATTACGCCATCAGGATTATTTATAAATCGGATGCAAAAAATGAAAAATTCCTGGCGTGGAAGATCTACTCTATTGTTACGGATGTATACCACAGCAACCCTTCAAGAATGCGTGACTGGATTACACAGCCTCGTTCTACAGGATATGAAAGTTTACATTTAACCGTTTTAGGGCCGGACAGAAAGTGGATTGAAGTACAGATCCGTTCGGAAAGAATGGATGAAATTGCTGAAAAAGGAGTTGCCGCCCACTATAAATACAAAGAAGGTTACAAACAAAGTTCTGATGACAGAAATTTTGAAAAATGGGTAACCGAGATCCGTGAAGTACTGGAACAACAGCAGAACCTTTCTACTTCGGAACTTTTGGATAATATTAAACTTAATTTATATTCGAAAGAAGTATTTGTCTTTACTCCAAAAGGAGAAATTAAAATCCTTCCGACGAATGCTACCGCTCTGGATTTTGCCTTCTCTGTTCACTCCGATTTGGGAATGAAATGTTTAGGTGCCAAAATCAATGGAAAACTGGTTCCTATTTCCTATATTCTTCAAAACGGAGATCAGGTAGACATTCTTTCTTCACAAAATCAGAAGCCAAAATCTGACTGGCTGGAATTTGTAGTAACTTCGAAAGCCAAATCCAAGATTAAAAGTTATCTGAACTCTCAGAAAAATCAATTGGTAGAAGAAGGAAAAGAAATTCTGCAAAGAAAACTTCGTCATGCGAAAATCAATTTCAATGATGATGAAATTAATAAACTTCAAAAATTCTTTAATTTAAAATCATCTCAGGAACTCTTCCTTAAATTCCAAAGTAATGAACTGGATGTAAGCAGCCTGAGAAGATATATAGAAAGTAAAAACGTATTCAATAACTTACTTTCAAGATTCAGAAAATCCCCTAATAAAAATCAGCATTTTGAGGATCCGAAAGAGGAAAACCTTGACATGATTGTCTTTGGGAAGGACGAAGAGAAGCTTAACTATACGTATGCAAAATGCTGTACAGTGATTCCTGGAGATAAAATCTTCGGATTCATCACCATTTCAGATGGAATCAAGGTTCACAGTGACAACTGCCCGAATGCCATCAATCTGAGAGCACAGTATGATTACCGTGTTATTCCGGCCAAATGGGTGAATGCGGAAAGCTTCAAAAACAGAGTAAAAATTGAAATTGAAGGACTTGACAGAATGGGGATGATTAATGATATCACAACTGTCATCAGTGGAAGTATGGGGATGGATATGAAAAGTATGTCTATTGAATCCAACAATGGTGTTTTCACAGGAAATATCAACCTCGAAGTCAAAAATAAAGGTCAGTTAGAAGAGACCTTTAAAAAACTTAAAAATATTAATGGTGTTTCCAGAGTGAGACGAGTACAATCATAAACATGAATTTATCTCTTTATTTTAAAAAATTTTTCAACAACAGTCAGTCCTCAGGAATTATTCTTATTTTCTGTGTACTTATTTCATTGCTTATTGCCAACTCATCTGCTGCAGAGAACTTTCAGCATTTTTTAGATCAGGAGGTGGGAACTCATTTTTTTGGTTTGGAATATCCTGTCAGCATCTGGATCAATGACGGATTAATGGCCGTATTTTTCCTTCTGGTAGGCCTTGAAATAAAACGTGAACTTGTAGAAGGTGAGCTTTCATCCTTTAAAAATGCTTCCCTTCCTATTTTTGCAGCAGTAGGCGGAATGCTTATCCCTGCAGTAATCTACAGCATTTTCAATACAGGAACGGAATACAGCAATGGCTGGGGAATTCCTATGGCAACCGATATTGCATTTTCCCTGGCTATCATTTCGATGTTAGGTAAAAAAATTCCTAATTCTATCAAGATATTTTTGGCAGCATTAGCTATTGTAGATGACCTGGGAGCAATTTTAGTGATTGCTGTTTTCTATACAGAGCAAATCCACTGGAGTTATCTTCTTTTATCTTTTGGAGTGACTGCCCTGCTTTTTATTTTAAACTTTTTAAAAGTAACCAAAACAATATTTTATATCATTCCGGGATTATTCTTATGGTATTTCCTTCATCATTCCGGAATTCATGCGACGATAGCAGGTGTTTTGCTTGCATTTTCCATTCCTACCAATGCTTCGAATGTAGAAATTTCACCATTGGAAAAGCTGGAGCATCAGCTTCATATTCCGGTAAGTTTTCTGATCATGCCGATATTTGCTTTAACGAATACCAATATTACTTTTTCCAGTGAAATGGTGGCAGGAGTTACCAGTACATTAGGATTGGGAATTATCTGTGGATTGGTGTTGGGGAAGCTGATCGGGATCAATTTATTTTCATTGATTGCCATCAAATTAAAACTCAGTTCCCTGCCTCAAAACAGTAACTGGCTACAGATGATTGGTGTAGGATTATTAGCCGGAATCGGATTTACCATGTCCATTTTTATTGCATTGCTTTCCTTTAAAGGAGAAATTCCTATTCAGGATGAAGCGAAGTTTGCCATCCTGATTGCATCCTTTATCGCTGCAATTGCCGGATTTACGATATTAAGCGTAAGCTCAAAAGAAAACCCCGAGCTGGAAGAGAATTAATCTTTCTTCCGGTTCTCCAATTTTCTTTTATGTCCCTCATCACTATCAAAGTCCGGTTCAGTAATCTGAGCATGATATTCTAACGCTTCTTTTTGGATCTCATCAGATAAAAGCTTTTCTATTCTGAGCTTTCTGATTGCCATATTCAGTTCATTCCCGAATAAAAGAAGATATACATTGACATTCACCCAAACCATCAGTAGAATCATACTGCCAATGGATCCGTACAATACATTATACCGGGCGATATCCTTTACATAGATGGCAAAAATATACGTTGTAACCACAAACAGTACTGTGGTCAAAATTGCTCCCGGAACCGCTTGTCGGAATCTTGTAATCTTCACAGTTCCCAGCCAGTAAAATAAAGTCAGAAGTATAAAATAAAAAAGTGGGAAAGAAACAAACCCGATAATTTTAGAAAGGTTATCTACAAGCCACGTTACATCATAAGCCGGAGTAAAAAGCTTCATTACAACCTCTGCATAATATACTCCAAACAGGGTTAAAAAAACAATGGTAATAAAGCCTATGGTGATAAAGAATGAAAGAATAAACTCTTTGACATCACTTAATTTTTCATCGGTATTTTCATTAAAACCGTTAATCAGGGAAAATGTACCATTAGTCGCGAAAATAAGAGCCAGAAGAATGGTCAGATTACTGATTCCTTTCATGTTAGGAATGATATTGCTTACAATATATCCTTTCACGTCTCCTTCCATGTTGGAAGGGAAAACATTATGCATCAGTACATCAAAAATATAAAACTGAAGCTCATCATATAGCGGCATATGAGGCAGCACAGAAAGCAAAAACAGAATAAACGGAAAGAGACTTATGGTAAAGCTCCACGAAATAGCAGCCGCTTTTCTTCCTATTTTTCC
>CBFQYI010000348.1:0-5072 GCA_965720825.1 uncultured Chryseobacterium sp.
TTCAAGAGAGTAGTAGTTTCTCACACAGGAATCTTCAGAGATGAGGAGAAAAAGAATGTAAGAGAATCTTCTAACAGATCAAGCAATGTTGCTTCTTCTTCAAATAACGAAGAAAGATCAACTCTTGGAGATATCGATGCATTAGCAGAATTGAAAAGAAAAATGGAAGAAGGTAAATAATCTTTGAACCATTGATGATATGAAGCCGCTCATTTGAGCGGCTTTTTTTTGTCTGTCGAATAATAAAATAACGTTTTATAAACCATTCAAAAAAAAATATGGGATAAAATGAACAATAAAGGCTAATCCCTACTGATAAGAAATTCATCCTTTAAAATGATCTTTTTAGAGAAAACGGATGTGTGAAAAAAAATAAATAATGTTGTAAATATAATGTGGTACGCATAAATATAATGTAGGGTTCTCTTAATTGAGAAATATATAAAATTATTCTTAGGGTTTATTTTTTGTGATTATTAATTTATGTTTTAATTTTTACTATAAAAATCATTAAAGTTGTGTGAATTATTTGTAGATTAGCGCCTTTAATAATGGATATGAAAAATAAAGCTCTACCCCTTTTATTTGCAGTATTTTCTGCATTTCCGATATTATTGTTCGGACAGAATAATGAAAAACTGATTAAAGATTATATTTCTCAAAATAAAATAAGGGAATATAAAAAGTCCGATCTGAATAATATCATTGTTGATAATGTAGATCCTTCAAAATCATTGAATGGTAATGTTGTTAAATTTTTACAGACTTATAAAGGTTTGCCGGTATACAGTTCTGTAGGAACAGCATTGATTAGAGATAATAAAATTATTTACTATACAGATAATTTTGTTACAGATTATACTACTTCTACTTCAGGTACAGCTGCCATTAATAAAGGTACAGCTCTTCAAAAGATTGCTGAAGATCTGAAAAATCCGGATATTGCCAACTTCACTATTCTTGAGTACCTTGAAAAGACACAAAAGAAAGCTACATCAGCTAATCAGAGATTAGTTTATACGAATGATGAGAATGGAAACTTACGTTTGGCCTACGAATATATTTTAATGGAGCCTAAATCCCCCAATTACTGGAATATTTTAGTAGATGCCAACAATGGAAATATCCTGCTGAAAAACAACCTGACACTATCATGTAATTTCCATCATGATGCTTACGGTTCAGAAGTAGGGGAGAGCCATGCTGATCATTTTGAAAATACATTAGTTGGACCTCAAAACAGTGTAGCACAGACTAATAATATTCCATTGCTTTTACCGGATAATGCATCATATAATGTATTCCCATTGCCTATTGAAGCACCTACTTTTGGTTCAAGATCAATCATTAATAATCCTTGGGTCTTAAGTGCATCTCCCGAAGGATGGCATTCTGACGGAACTAATCACTATACTGTTACAAGAGGAAATAATGTTTTTGCCTATGAAGATGCAGATGGAACGGCTCTAACAGCACCTGATTATCTTACAGGGGCTCCGGCAGAAGGTGGGGCAACAAGAAATTTTGACTTCCCTTTTAATATCAATGAAACTCCAATAAATAACAGAAATGCTGCTATTACGAATTTATTTTATCTGAATAACAGGATTCATGATGTTTTCTACAAATTCGGATTTACAGAAACCGGAAGGAACTTTCAGCAAAACAATTTTGGAAATGGAGCTGTAACAGGAGAAGATGATTCTGTGTATGCAGAGGCTCAGGATGGAAGTGGATTAAGCAATGCTAATTTCTCTTCACCACCAGATGGATATAATGGTAAAATGCAGATGTACTTATGGTCTTCTGTTGGAAGAATTTTTTATTATAATGCGCCTACTGGTGCTGTTTCCCGTACACCGGGAGCCGGAACTGCACAGTTTGGTAATCCTCTACCTATAAATGGAGTAACAGGAGATGTGGCACTTTCATCAGTATTAGATGGATGTACGGCTCTGCCTGCAAGCTCATTGGTTGATAAAATAGGATTGGTTGAAAGAGGAACATGTGCTTTTGCTGTTAAAGTTAAAAACCTTCAGGATGCAGGGGCTAAAGCAGCTATTGTTTATAATAATAGTGTGAATGGTTCTAGTTTGGGAAATATGGCGGGTGATGATCCGACAATTACAATCCCTTCAGTACTTATTACCAATGCGGAAGGAGAATATATCAAAACTCAGCTTGCAGCAAGTACAGCAGTAAATGTTACTTTAAAAAGAAATATGACCCCTGACGGAAGTTTCGATAACGGAATCGTAACTCACGAATACGGTCACGGGATATCAAATAGAATGACGGGTACCGGATACAACTGTCTGAATTCGGGAATTAGTAAAGAACAGATGGGAGAAGGATGGTCTGATTTCTTTGCTTTAATGTTGACTAATAAAGTTGGAGACAATGCTACAGTAGCAAGAGGTACAGGTACTTATGCAATAGGGCAACCAATAACAGGAGGTGGTATCAGACCAGCAAAATATTCTACAAGTCTTTCAGTTAACGGATTTACATATGGAAATACCAACGGAATGGAATACAATAACGGATCAGCAGTTGTTCCGGATGTACATTCTATTGGTTTTGTTTGGGCAACCATGTTATGGGACCTTCACTGGAAATATGTTGAAAAATATGGTTATTCTTCAGACGTATTATCAACGACACCAAACGGAAGTACAAAAGTATTACAGTTAGTAACAGATGCTCTTAAACTTCAAGGCTGTAATCCTAGCTTTATTGACGGAAGAAATGCAATTTTAGCAGCCGAGCTGGCAACTACTCAGGGACAGGATAAATGTATGATCTGGGGGGTGTTTGCAAGAAGAGGTTTAGGAGTAAATGCATCCGCAGGAGTTAAAAATAATATTAATGACCAGGTTCAGGATTTTAATGTTCCGGAAGCATGTTTATTGGCTACTAATGATGTAAATGCAGATAAAAACAATAATATTTCTATCTATCCAAATCCTGCCAAGGAAGAGTTTTATATTAAATTCCCAAGCAACACCCTTGGGAAAGTAAGTGTAGAACTTTATGATATGTCTGGTAAGTTGGTTTCTTCAGAAGATAAAATCTCACCGGATGCTAAGAAAGCAATTTCTACAAGCAATCTTGTCAACGGAACTTATATGGTTAAAATCAAAGGACTAGGCTTCGAAGCAGCTTCGAAAGTAATGGTTAAAAAATAATTTACTTTTATAATCAATCTCAAAATCGCCGCAAGCTTGCTTGTGGCGATTTTATTTATCTATTACCACGACACTTCAGAGTGATTAAATTAATATGTCGTACCTTTGCAGGCTGTTAAAAAAATTATGAAGAAGAAAAATATACTAAAAGGTGTTTTATTTGTAGGGATTGGAGCTAGTATATACGGTATGTTGGCCACTTTTGTAAAAATGGCTTACCACGATGGTTTTACAACCTCAGAAGTTACTACTTCCCAATTCGTATTAGGTTTGACAGGACTTTTGATCCTTAACTTTATTCAGACCCTAACCTCAAAACAAAAATTATCAATGCCAAGTTCTAAAGAAGTAAGAATGCTCTTGCTTGCAGGAACTTCTTTGGGAGGGACAAGTTTATTCTATTATATTGCCGTACAATATATCAATGTTTCCATTGCTATTGTATTATTGATGCAGTCGGTATGGTTCAGTGTGGTAGTAGAGAGTATTATTACAAAAAAGCTGCCCAATACAAGGAAAGTGGTCTCTGTGGTTATTGTATTGTTGGGAACAGTTCTGGCAACCAATCTTATTAATATGGAAATAGAACTGGACTGGCATGGGGTTTTCTGGGGACTGATGGCTGCAGCTTCCTATACTTTGACGATGTTCACTTCTAACACGCTGGCTACTCATCTTCCGGTTTTCAGGAAGAGTATTATTATGCTGGCAGGTGGTTCTGTGGTAGTTTTTGCATTCTTATTCTTTGCCCAGATAGGTCCTATGTATTTTGATGGTTTAAAATCATTGTACCTGAATTTTACAGATAATACAGAACATATCCATTCATTTAATTATTCAATATTTCTCACGTATGGATTTGTACTGGCTCTTTTTGGAACTATTATCCCACCTATCTTATTCAATGTTGGGTTTCCAAATGCAGGATTAGGATTGGGAAGTATCGTTTCATCACTGGAACTTCCGGTTTCTGTTACCATGGCTTTTGTTTTGCTGGGAGAGAAAGTATTTTTAATCCAGTGGGTAGGAATTGTTCTGATTCTTTTTGCTATTGTTTTGATGAATTTGCCTTCAAAAAAAGAAAAAGAAGTTTCAATGGCATAATTTTCTAAAAAATATTTAACTAAAAATAACAATTGAAACCGTTCCTTTTGGAGCGGTTTTTTTAATTTTAATCTCTAAAATAAAAGTTTCATGAAACATTTCAGAAATATTATGACTGTTTTTTCTTTGACAGTCTCTGGTTTTATGTTTTCACAGGTAAAACCTCTGGATGCAATGCTGTCTGATTATCAATATCCTTACGAAGTGCATTTTCTCAATTTCAAGTCTCAGGGTGAAGATTTGAAAATGGCTTATATGGATATACAGCCACAAAAATCCAATGGAAAAGTGATCATGCTTCTTCATGGCAAAAATTTTAATGGAGCCTATTGGGAAAGAACAGCTAAAGATCTTTCTGCTAAAGGATTTAGAGTAGTAATTCCTGATCAGATAGGATTTGGAAAATCATCAAAACCTCATGCATACCAGTTTTCTTTTTCACAGCTGGCAGAAAATACAAAGGCGGTTCTGGATGAACTGAAAATTGATAAAACCATAGTATTAGGACATTCAATGGGAGGAATGGTGGCAACCAGATTCACTTTGTTGTATCCTGAGAAAGTACAAAAACTGATTCTTGAAAATCCAATCGGACTGGAAGATTATAAAACTTTTGCAGCGTATCAGACCATTGATCAGGCCTATCAGTCCGAACTGAAAAATACAGCTGAAACATATAAAAATTATCAGCTTAAATTCTATTACGATAACAAATGGAAAGAAGAATATCAACCCTGGCTTGACTTAATTGCAGGGTGGACTCTTCATAAAGATTATCCT
>CBFQYI010000349.1:0-5059 GCA_965720825.1 uncultured Chryseobacterium sp.
TTATAAGTAGCTTTCCATATATAATCATTAAAAGAATCCTGCTTATTAAATGCTCTCGAATTGATATTGGTTCTGATTCCTGTTTTGAAAGTACCTATGAAATTTCCACCCAGATTATGCTCGTAAATAGCTCCTGAATTGATGGCAACCTGCCGGAATTCATAAGTGTTATCATTATGGTAGGTATAAAATGAGGTGTTATCCATTTCCGTTCCCAGAGAAATTCTTCAGCTGGAAAAAATATCTTTTCTCACCATTACTTTTTTCGGAAGAAGGACGTCCAGCACCCATCCGTTATTGAATCTGTTCTCATAGGTGAAAACAGGGAGCACGGGAATTTGGGAACTCGGGTCAATAACACCAGCCAGCCCGATACTCATTTTTGTTTTTGGAGTTGCCTTTAAAATCAATGAAGCAGTTACTAATCCTCTGATTCGTTCAAAATGCTGTTCACTGCCATCTGTAGAAATGCTGGCGGAATATATTGCGGTCTTTTTAAATAATCTTGAAAAGTAGCTTAGATTAATTGCTTCCGAATGATAATGAAAGTTTTCTTCATTCTGAATTCCTGGGATAACAGGGTTTTCGTTCCTGATAGAAGTATAACGGTAGCTCAATGCAGTGCTCAAAAGCCAGCTTCTGTTTTTGATAAAATAAATATTGGCATCCGCCTTCAGTTGCTGAAAACTTTTGACCTTATTATCCGGTAGATCCTGGCCCTGTAATTGTGAAGTAAAAGAGGATGGGGTTACCAGAGTATATTCAATATTGAAGTTTCGTGACTGTGGGATTTTATCTGCAAAGAAAGCACGTACCTTCAAAGGAATACTGTCCTTTTTCTGTGCGTAGACAATGTTTTTAAAAGGAAGTATTGCCAGTGGGACAAGTACTCTTCTCAATGTTTTCATGGTTGTTTATTTTAATGACTGAATAATAGATTGGAAAAAACTGAAAGTGAAAATTCTCTCATAGAAGATATCCAGACTGTTTTCAATAATGGCATCTGTATAGCAGGCGGTATCCGGAACAAATGTTTCCTCTACAAAAACAAACCAGAGTTCTGAGAGTCCGTATCTTCTTCTAAACTCTTCAGAGGCATTGCTGTCAGGAACGGCAGAATGTTTCAGGTCACAAAACAGAATCCCTTTTTTCTCTCCTTCATGTTCTACAATATTAATAGAATGATGCAGGTAGCTGAGAATTTTCATTTCCGAATCGAAACATTCTACGAAATGATGCAGATCAATGAGCTGTATTACTTTTTCTTCCTGTTGAGATTCTGTCATAAAAAAGCATTCCAGTGATATTTCCTGAGTGAGTTCGTGAAAAACTGTTAATTCCATATGTGTCATTTTACGGTACAAAGGAATAGAGAAAAGAAGTGTGTAAATTTGTTTTTATACAAAATGGCTGGTATTTTATACAAAATCCCCGAGCATGATAATTGGTATAATAAAATACAGGTTTTGTATAATAAAATAGTTGTAATTTACGTTATTGACTATTTTTGTTAATCATAAAATGAGCCTATCGTATGAAATACAGTCCGTGGAAATTTGAAGAAACCTTTGTAATGGATTTTCTGGTGGAAGCGAAATATGGGCTCCTGAGACATCTGTTGTTTCTGATCTTCTTTTTCATTTTGATCTACAGTGCAAGGTTCTGGCATTGGTATTCAGGAATATATCAGTACTATGTTTTATTCTTTGTGTATACGATTCTGATCACCATGGTATACATTAATATATATGTATTGGTTCCCAGGTTTTTCTTTAAAACAAAATATGTCACCTATCTGGCATTGCTTGTTCTGATGGGGGTTGTAGGGCTTAATTTTATCGGATATGGCTTTAAAATGTTCTTTGAAGAATTCAGGGTAAAAAATATTCTCAGAGAAAATGAAAAAGGAGGAATCTATGAAGGGGTTCTGATGTGTATTCCGATTATTATGACAACGACTACCATCAAACTTCTGCAGAAATGGATCAGTGATAATAAAAGGATCAATGAATTGAGCAACCTTACCCTGAATATGGAACTGAATGAACTGAGAAATCAGATTAACCCTCACTTTCTGTTCAATATGCTGAATAATGTAAAAGCACTCATCAGAACAGATCCGGCAAAAGCTTCCGTTGTGATTGTAAAACTCTCCGAATTTCTCAGATATCAGCTGTATGAAAACAGTGAAGAGAAAACACTACTGACTTCAGAGATTGATTTCCTGTCCAATTTTTTGAACCTTGAAAAAATAAGACGTGACAATTTCTCTTTTGACATTCAGATCAATATTGATAAAAGAATAATGAGCAGCACTTTTATTCCTCCGAATCTGTTTACCACTTTCGTAGAAAATGCAGTGAAACATAGTGTAGACCTCAGTGGAGGAGAATCCTATGTGAAAATAGAAATCAATACCGATAACAGGCAGCTTTATTTCCGGTGTGTGAATTCAAGAAGTGCAGGTTATGTAGTTTCAGACAGCAAAAATAGCGGACTTGGGCTTGCTAATATTACCAGAAGACTGGAACTTCTTTATAATGATACTTTTGATTTGAAGATAGAATCTGATGATGAAGAATATAGTGTAAATTTAAAAATTCCCGTGTGATGAATTGTATTATTGTTGATGATGAACCGCTGGCAAGATCCGAAATGAGATCGCTGATCGCTGAAATTTCCAGTATGGATGTTCAGGGCGAATTTTCCAATGCTCCGTCTGCCCTCGAGTTTCTTAAAGATAATGATGTAGATCTTATTTTCCTCGATATAGAAATGCCCATGATGACAGGCCTTGAGTTTGCAGAAATGCTTCCGAAAAAATCCCTGATTATTTTTACAACCGCCTATTCCCAATATGCACTGAAAAGCTACGAACTGGAAGCCGTGGATTATCTTCTGAAACCTATTGATCCCCAAAGACTGGAAAAAGCAATTGATAAAGCTATACTTTATACCGAACTTTTGTCTAAAGATACCGTAAAAAATACCGTAGAATCCAATACTGCGGACTTTTTATTCATCAAAGCAGAACGAAGGTTCTATAAAATCAGTTTTTCAGATATTAAATTTATTGAAGGGCTTAAAGACTATGTTGTTATTCATACAAAACAGCAAAAGCTCATCACAGCAATGAATTTAAAAACCATTCATCAGAAAATATCGGGAGAAACCTTTATCAGAGTAAGCAAATCCTACGTGGTGAATATGAATTATATAGATTCATTCGATAATCATAATATATACATTGAAGACTCCGAGATTCCTCTTGGAGAAGTATACAGAGCCGAGTTCTTTACAAAATTTGCCGGAGGACTTCTTAACTCAGATTGATTTATGAGTAATAGGTAATGAGCAATGAGTAATAATAAGTATCACTCAATTGATCAAAAAATCTGTGAAAATCTGTGTAATCAATGGGAGAAAAATACAATATTATGATTCAATAGAAACGGGCTTCAGCCCGTTTAAATAAATCAAACCCTTCAACGGCTTTAGCCAAAACCTGAAATGTCATGATTTATTTTAATAAAGCTTCTGATCCTTTTCACAAAAGAAGCTTCTTCTTTTTCCGGCTCCCGTTTGTTTTTTGATAAGTTTCTGTCCACATATCGGACAGATAGATTTGGTGTGAACCAGCCAGTGCTTTTTCAAAACAAATTCTCTTTTCCATTTCAGAAAATCAAAGCTGTAATTTCTGGCCTCAGCAATAAGTTCTTTTCTTTTTTTAGCAGGAAGATTACCCAATAAACTTTCAGGCTGAACTCCGATTCTGAAAAGAACCTCATTCTTAATAATGTTGCCTACACCCGAAAAAATATCCTGATTCATCAGAGCATCACAAACCATCATTTTTGGATTGGATTTTAATTTTTCTTCAGCTTTTCTGGGATTCCATTGGTTGCTCATTATATCGGCTTCCCAATCAATGGTGGAAAGATATTCAAGAGGGACAGATTTTACGGAACAGGTATAAAAATAGATGCTTCCTGTAGAGAAAAACAAGGCCAAACGTAAACTCTTATCAGGTTTGGTCTGCTCATCAACACTGTAAGAACCGAACATTAATAAATGAATCCGGATGGCTGCCTTTTCAAAAACGAGGTAAGTCTGCTTTCCAAAAGTACGGATTTCAAGAAGAGTCTGGCTAATAAAAGAATCTTTTTCAAATCGGGCATTCCCTGAAATTTCTGTCACTTGCTGCCCTGCAAATGGCTGCAGGTTTTCTTTCATTAATATGATGGATGGACCTTCAGGCATACGTTTATTTTGAGATAAAGATTCAAATAGCATTCCATTACCCCATAAGACCTGAAGCTTTATCTCAAACAAACTCTTTTACTGCATTCAGGAAAGCTTTTGTCCCATAAAACGAATCACAGAACCTGTCCCATTGTGGAATAATCCCTCGCTGAGTTCAATTTCAGTTTCTTCTAATTCAATAATTTCATAATCCGGAAAATCAGCTTTGATTTCTTCAATAGAGAATAATGATTCAATATCCTTTGGACCGCCTACTTTTTCGTTCTTTGCAATATATTCAAGATGATTTTTACTGAAAGCTTCGAAAATAATAAAACCACCTTTACGCAGATATTGATTCAGCATCTGATGAATAGAAGATTTGATAGCACCTGGAAAATGAGCATAAATTAGAGCAATAGCATCAAACTGTTCTTGCTGATAATTCAAAGTGGAAAGTTCTCCCACCTGATAATCAATTGCCGTTTGTTGTTGCTCAGCCAGCTGTAATGCTTTATCTCTTCCGTTTGCACTGATATCGAATGCTGAAACCTGCCATCCTTTTGTGGCTGCGAAAACTGCATTTCTCCCTTCGCCTTCTGCAGGGAAAAGTATTTTTCCGGGAGTTAATCGGGTTAATTGTTCTCTAAGATAATTGTTGGGTTCTGTTCCATACGCAAATTCTTCGCTGCTGTATCTTTCGTCCCATCTGTTGAGCCATGTATTGTCTGTCATGATAAAAAGAATTTTAAAATTGAAAGAATAATCGAAGACATCCTTTCATGTATTAGTTGTATCAAATGTAAAATATTTATTC
>CBFQYI010000350.1:0-5026 GCA_965720825.1 uncultured Chryseobacterium sp.
TGATTCCATTTATGAAATGAGTAAAACTTTGGGTAAAGTTCCTGTAGAGGTGAATGACTATCCTGGTTTTGTGGCAAACAGAATTTTAATGCCAATGATCAATGAGTCTATCGAAACTCTTTATAACGGAGTGGCTGGTGTAGAAGAAATTGATACAGTGATGAAATTGGGGATGGCTCATCCGATGGGTCCGCTTCAATTGGCAGACTTTATTGGTCTTGATGTATGCCTTGCTATTCTGAACGTAATGTATGATGGTTTCAAAAATCCTAAGTACGCTCCAAACCCATTGCTTGTAAATATGGTGACAGCCGGAAAACTGGGTGTAAAATCAGGAGAAGGGTTCTACGATTATTCTGAAAGCAAAAAAGCTGAAAAAGTTTCAAAAATGTTTTTGAAGTCATCTTAAATCAATAATTTTATTTATCTTTGAGAAAGTTAAAACATTAAAAAAATGAAATTACCAAAGTTTTTATTAGCAGATAATTCGGAGTTTCCAGAGGATCTATTCGTAGTTCATACAGAATATCCAAGATTTATCCTAAACGTTGAGGAAGAAGAAGTTGAGTGGTTAGATGATCTTGAAGGTGATGATGAAGAAACGATGGCAGACGAGGCTACTAAGGTAGTGGAAGCAGCGTTCAAATGGTGCGACGAAGAGTTGGCTAAGTACGACGAAGAAGAGGAAGATTAATAACACTCTAAACATAAAAAAGGAACTCAATAGAGTTCCTTTTGTTTTTTTATTCTGATTTTGTGAATTTCAATAGCAAAAGATTGTCTTTGGACAATTCTAAAGTATTTCCGGAAACCACATATTTGTTAGCTTTTCCCATCATATCCATAAAGTTCTGCTCTACTCCGATGTTGCTGCACATCATTTTCGTAGATCCCATCTGTCCCGCTGTAAAACTACCTGTAGACGGATCTATAGTAGCTGTTCCGAAATAGTTGTTACATCCTGCATTTCCAGTGATCTTTTCTCCTTCAATATTCAATGTTGGAACTTTACCTTTTACCGTTTCAGCCAATGTCCATTTAGTGCTGGCAAGAGCAGGCTGAGCTTTTCCTACTTTAGATGCAGACGGGCTTGTCATAGATCCACATGACGCCAATACTGCAGCTGTACATATACTTAAAAAAAGATTTTTCATTTTTTTCTTTTTGAATTAACCCAAATTTACGGAAATTATATTATTTAAACGGGTTGCCGTGAATTTTATTATTCTTTAACAATTGATATTTTGAATATTTTTCCGAGCAAAAGATCTTATTATACGGTCATAAGTTGGAAAACGCAAAGACGCAAATTTCTTAATATGCAGCAGGTTTAAGACGCAAAGATTTTATCTCCGATAAAATTTTTCGGTGTCTTTGTCATTCCGAGCAAAGCAAGGAATCTATACTTTTATATGCTCTCGCAGATTAATATTTCATGAAGTTTAGATTCTTAGCGGAATGGACAAAGATTGTGGATAGATTGTTTTTATACAAGATTTCCATTTTAAACACGAGTAACACTAATATTTTCACTAATATCACTAATGCAGTTCAATAGGAACGGGCTATCATCCTGAGTCCAGTCGAAGGGAGCCCGTTTTTGTATCAACAAAAATTCATTTGGCTTTATCCGAAACATATTAATGGTTACATTAAAAACAAAAAAACGGACTTAAAAAAGTCCGTTCCTATTATTAATGAAATATATTTTCAAATATTAAGATCTCAACTCAGCGTTGAATTCTTTCTGGAAAGCTTTGATCAGAGAATCCATTACTTCTGTAATCTCTTTTTCTTCCAGTGTTTTCTCTTCGTTCAACAGCTCGAAGCTCATGGCATAAGACTTCTTACCTTCAGGAAGATTTTTACCTTCATACACATCAAACAGGTTAATGTTTTTAATGAATGGAGATTTGTTCTTCTTAGCTGTCTGATATAAATCCTGATAGTTTACTGTTTTATCAATCAATAAAGCTAAGTCTCTTCTGATTTTGTTGAACTTTGGAATGTCTTTGAATTTCAATTCATTTTTAGAACGTAATTCCTGAGCAAATTCAAGTTCAATTTCAGCGTAGAAACATTCCTGATCAATATCAAAGTCTTTCAATAAAGCCGGCGCTACTTTTCCTATTCTTACTAAAACTTTACCTTCTGCTTCGTATGCCAATGCATCAGAGAATCTATCATCGGAAAGGGCAACTTCTTTGTAGTCTACCGCAAGTCTTTCTAATAAAACTTTCACATACGCTTTAAGGTTATAGAAGCTTACCGCAGATTTTGGCTGAAGCCAGTTTTCTGCAACATCTCTTCCTGAAACCAGTAATGCCAATTGTTTTCTTTCTTCGTATTTATCTTTTTTGTGATAAATTTTTCCTAATTCGAAGAATTTGATATCCTGATTTTTTCTGTTGATGTTATATACTGTATTCTGAAGAAGTCCTTCTAATAAAGACTTTCTCATGAATGCCAAATCACCACTTAAAGGATTCAATAGTTTTACAGCATCTGTTTCATCTTTTACAGAAGTTAATGAGTTGTTCATTACTTCATTGAAACCAAGGCCTTGTAAAGTTCTTGCCCAGCTGTTTTCCAGTTCGTCCTGATCGTTAGTACTCAGTTTAACTGGTGTAAATGAAAACTTCTGTGGAGCATCAATTTTATTGTATCCGTAGATTCTTAAGATCTCTTCAATGACATCAATTTCTCTTGTTACATCTGCTCTGTAAGCAGGAACAGAGATTTCAAAACCATTTGGAATTTCATTTAAAACCTGAATTTCCAATGCTTTTAAGATTTCTTTTACTTTCTCTCTGTGAATTTTTGTTCCTAAAATCTGCTCAATTTTAGAGAACCTAAGGATCACATAATTGTCCTCTATTTTCTTAGGGTATTCTTCCAGTAACTCTCCTACTAATTTTCCTTCAGCAATTTCCTGAATCATTTTAATAGCGTGAGTGATGGCTGTTCTTGTAAGGTTCGGGTCTACTCCTCTTTCAAATCTGAAAGAAGCATCTGTATTCAAACTGTGCGTTTTAGCTCCTTTTCTTACAGCAATTGGGTTGAAGTAAGCACTTTCAAGGAATATTGTTTTTGTAGTTTCGGATACTCCTGAGTTCTCACCACCGAATACTCCGGCAATACACATTGGTTTATCCTTACCATCTTTGATCATGATTTCAGAACCATTTAATGTTCTTTCAACACCATCTAAGGTAGTGAATTTCGTTCCCGGTTTTACCACACCAACTTTCACTTTCTTATCTGCAATTTTATCTGCATCAAATGCGTGAAGCGGCTGTCCGTACCCGTGAAGAATATAGTTGGTAATATCTACAACGTTATTGATCGGGCTTAATCCGATCGCTTTTAATCTGTCTTTTAACCAGGATGGTGATTCCGCAACTTTTACGTCTTCAATAACCGCTCCGATGTATCTTGGACACAATTCTGCATCTTCAATTTCGAGTTTGAAATCATGAGTTCCTTCATTATTCAAAACTTCAGAAGCTACTTTATTAAATTGTGACTTCAATTGGTTCGTAGAAAGATAAGCATGCAAATCTCTTGCAACACCATAGTGAGACATGGCATCTGTTCTGTTCGGCGTTAATCCGATTTCAAATACCTCATCATTGGTAAGTTCAAAATAGTCTGCAAAGTTTTTTCCTACTTCATATTTTGTTTCATCCAGCACCATAATTCCTCCGTGATCTTCGCTAAGACCTAGTTCATCTTCTGCACAGATCATTCCCTGAGAAACCTCTCCTCTGATTTTTGCTTCTTTAATTTCAAAAAAGTTTCCGGTTTTGTCATAGATTTTTGTTCCAACAACCGCTACAGGAACAGTTTGTCCTGCTTCAACATTAGGAGCTCCGCAAACAATGTTCAACACTTTTCCGTTTCCTACGTCTACAGTTGTCTTCTTCAGTTTGTCAGCATTCGGATGTTTTTCGCAAGTAAGTACTTTACCCACAACAATTCCTTCCAGACTGCCTCTTACACTTTCAAATTTATCTATCCCTTCAACCTCAAGACCTATATCTGTAAGGAATTCACCGATTCTTTCAGTTTTTGATTCCGTTTTTACAAAGTCCTTCAGCCAGTTGTTTGATATTTTCATTTGTTAATCTATCTACTTATTTAATTCGTCAGATGAGTCCTAAGTTTTCATCTGCTCTATTTGAAATTTTTATTTGAAATACCACACCCCTTCCGGTATGATTTTTCGAGCTACAAATGTCGTGTTTTTTTGAGAAATAGAGAAATTTAGAAGCGATTTTAAGATAATAAATTTTCGTTAATCTTTCTGCTACTGATTCGGGAAACTATTGGTCCGACGGTCTTACCAGCTTCTTCAGGCTATCAGAAAATAATACCAACCCTCCGGCCATCATGATAATATCCTTCAATACAAGACGTCCTGCTCCCGACAGATAGGGAAAACCATACTGAGGAGTTGCATAATCTCCACCCAGATTAGGGACATATACTTCAGGAGTGGTAATCAGAAATGACAGGGTAACAAGAGACATTAAAAACGTTAAAGCACCGCCCACAGCTCCTATTTTAGGAAACCAAATCCCCAGTAATACTATAACCCCTATTACAACGATCATTGTCCCTAAACCGTAGGAAAAGGCATAGGTTCCGTTTTCCTGATGCCAGTCAATATTTTTCTGAACCACTTTTCCTTCCGGATTTTTATACAGCGTATATTCTGCAACCAACTTTTTATCTTCATTAAGGACCTTTTTGCCTGCATTTTTGTAGAAAAAACTCATCAAAGGACTATTGGCTACGAAAGGAACGATTCCATCAGCTTCGTAATGGAAAGCCTTCAAGCCTCCAATCCAGGCCATAACGATGAAAATTGAAATTCTGAGAAAATTAAAAAAGTAAGTGTCCCATTGTAATAGTTGGTGGTAAAGTCTGTTGTTTTTCATGTGATTTATTTTTACCAAAGGTATTCACATGTCTACAGCGCCAACATAGATATTTAAGGACATTACATGGACATTTTCGCCAC
>CBFQYI010000351.1:0-4997 GCA_965720825.1 uncultured Chryseobacterium sp.
CCCTGTTTTTCTATCATAAATTACCAGTTGGGAAAGTCCGTTTTGTCTTTCACTGAATATCAGATAATTTTTAAATGCAGTAACATCCTCCATCAGAACATCTTTTCTGTGCGGAATAAAATCCTTCCAGTTTTCAACTCCCGTTTTATCTAAAGGAGTTTCTACAATCTTAAAGTTTAGCGCATCTTTATTGGTTGTTACCAAAAATTTATCTTCAAGAGAAGTTACATCATAAAGTACGTTATTGATCCTAGGCTGAAAAATTTTGAAATTTCCGTTAGGATCATTGGCATCCAGATACCTGGTTTCAGAAGAAGTGGTAGCACGGGAATCGATCAGGATAAACTTATTGTTTTTTGTTTTTCCTACACTGATATAGTTGGTTTTATCTTTTTCTTCATATACCAGAATATCTTTATCGGAATCTGTTCCCAGCGTGTGTCTGAAAATTTTTTCTGTTAAAAGAGTCTCAGGATTTTTTGAAGTATAGAAAATTGTTGTGTTATCATTGGCCCATGTTGCAGAACCTGTTGTATTTTTAATACCAAGATCCGTGATTTTCCCTGTAGAAAGATCTTTCAAGAATAACTTGTACTGCCTTCTGGAAACATCATCCACTCCGTAGATCATTTTTGTATTATCCGGATTGATGCTGAAACCTGCAGCAGAATAGTATGGATGTCCTTCAGCCATTTTATCTACATCCAGAAGAACTTCTTCCGGAGCAGTAAGGCTGCCTTTCTTTCTGCAGTATTTAAAATACTGTTTTCCGGTCTCTGTGCGGCTGTAATAGTAATATCCATTTCTAAAAACAGGTACAGATTCATCCTTCTCTTTGATTCTGGCTTTCATTTCCTGGAAAAGCTTTTCTCTGAATGGTTCTGTGTCCTTCATCATGCCTTCCCAATAGGTGTTTTCAGCCTTTAAATAATCAACAACTTTGGTAGAATCTTTTCCTTTTTTAAAATAATCAATCATCCAGTAATAAGGATCATTAACCTTATCACCGTGGATTTCTCTGATATGTTCCTGCTTTTCTGCAACAGGAGTCTTTATGTTCGGAAATGTCTGAGATTGAAATGTAGATGCACTCATTACTAATAGTCCTAGATAAATTTTTTTCATGGTATTTTTTTTGGTTTGGATCTGTTCTTAGGTTATAATCCCCAAAGGTTTTTCAACAGTACGTAGAATGTATGCTCTTCCTCTGTAACTTTATTGTCAGCTTTGATCAGTGATTTTGCAAACTGAACAAATTTCACACGTTCGTCTTCTGTAGAATCTTCGTGGAAACATCTTGCATGGAATTCAAAATGATCTTTCCATTCCTCAGGCTGTAAAAGAGCCAGGGTTTCAAGCTCATTGTCAAGATTCATTCTGAAAGGAAATTCATCCGCCATGTATTGTTGTACCAGCATTCCTTCCTCGGGAGCAAATTCTCCGTCTACAGAAGAAAGGATCATAAGTAAATGATAACCGGCGATTGATTTATTTGATTTTTGCATGAGTTGTTGTATGTTTAAGTTTAGTGTTTAAATTTGATAATTGATTGATATATAATTGTTTTTCGTTAAAAAAACGATCACTTATAATTTATCATTCATCATTTATAATTAATCAACGTAGTCCTTTGCAGGTTGTTTGTCTACAATTTTTCCGTTTTCAAGAATCAGTACAAATGGGTTACTTCTCGCTATTGTTTTGATGGCAGTTCCGTCCATCAGTACATTTTTGATGGTTTTAAAAGTGTTAGGCTCTGTAGAAATTCCGTAGATAAGAGCACCTTTCTGTGCATTTACCTTCGCTTCCACTTTCTGAAGCAGATCTACAGGAACATCTTTTGGATGATATGAGAAAACAAGAACGGCTTTAGGCGCGTTGATGATTTCCTGGGTAACTTCCATTCCTGTTGGATCTTCAATTTTGAATTTTACAATTTCAGATTTGTATCCTTCTTTGATCAGGACAGATTCATTCTTTCCATCTTCAATTTTCCATGGAGAACCTTCTGCCCAGTATTCTGTTTTTTTGATATAATCATCCTGATTTACTTTTACAACAGCTCCTGTTTTCTGATTTTTCAGCGTGTAGAAAGTTTTATATTCCGAAGGATTTTTATCAATTTTTGCCTTTTCAGCTTTAATGTCTGTTCCTATTTTATAATCACGGAAGTCTATGATTGGTTCATGCATAATTCCTTGAGCCATAACATAAATCATTCCTAAAGAAAAGACTGTTAAAAGGATATATTTGAAGGTATTGGACGACTCTTTCGGAGTAACTCCATATTCATCTTTTTTATGGAAGTCTTTTCTGTAAAGGATAAACAGGATAATCAATCCTACCAGCAGTACAACATCTTTTAAGAAGCTCTGCCATGGAGTGAATTTGATAGCATCTCCAAAACATCCACAATCTGTCACAACATTGAAATACGCCGAGTAAAATGTAAGGAATCCAAAGAAAATACAAAGCGCAATTAATATGGATAAGGTAAATTTAAGCTTTAATTTAAGCAGCAGCATAAATCCTAAGAAAAGCTCCAGTACCACTACAATAATGGAAAATAACAGGGCAAACTTTTCTAAAAATGGCATGTTGAAAACCGGAGGCGCAAAATATTCTTCCATTTTGAAAGAAAAACCTACCAGATCCACGGCTTTTACAAAGCCTGAAAGGATAAAAATAACAGCAATAATAAAGCGTAATAAACCTTTGAGCATATTAAATATTTTTGGGTTCGAATTGATTTTCTTTTTCTGAGAATTTGATCAGGCAGAAGACCGCATAATTCAGCATATCGAAATAGTTGGCATCAAGCCCTTCCGAAACGATTGTTTTTCCCTGATTGTCCTCAATCTGTTTAGTTCTTAATACTTTCTGATAAATAAGATCTGTGATCGAAGAGATTCTCATATCTCTCCATGCCTCACCATAATCATGATTTTTTCTCTCCATCAAAGCTTTTGCTTCATTGGCATACTTCTCATAAAGACCTAAAATTTCTTCTTTGTTTTCATTGAAATCATTGGAAAGACCTTTCTCTAGCTGAATAAGTCCAATGATAGAATAGTTCACAATGGCGATAAATTCATCTTCTTCACTCTCATCCACCATTTTTTTATCAGTCATCTGCAGCGTACGGATCCTGTTGACTTTGATATAAATCTGATCGGTAATGGAGCTCGGTCTTAAAACCCTCCATGCTGCACCATAATCCTGTAACTTTTTACCGAAAAGATCACGACACTGACTGATAACTTTCTCGAACTGTACTGATGTTTTTAGCATAAATTTTCTTAATCTTCCAAATATACGAATTCGGTTTTAGATTTTTGAATTTGAAGAGATGAGTTTGTGTGTCTGAGGGTTTCAGGGTGGGAGAGTGGGAGAGTTTTAGAGTTTCGGGATTCGGGATTCGAGTTGTTGGGTTTTAGAGTTTTAGAGTAAGAGGGTTGGAGGGTTTGAGAGTGGGAACACTTTGGGCTCGGGATGACGAGATTCGAGGTTTGGAGTAGTAGAGTTTGAAAGTGTAGGAGTTAAATTCATAACTTATAATTCATCATTCATAATTAATTATCCAGCCTATAATTTCTAATTTCTTCTCATTAAAAACTCATAAATCACTAATTTTGCACTACAGAAATCATTAATCAACTATCATTAATCCATCATCATCCAACTCATGCTCTCCAACTCTCCAACTCTCCCACACTCAAACCTTCCAACCTACTCAATCAACTGCAACGGCCGTTTAGTACAACTGGACACTCCAAAAATCATGGGAATCCTCAATATGACACCGGATTCTTTCTCTGATGGTGGAAAATTCAATAATGAAAAATCAGCGTTGAATCATGCCGAAAAACTATTGAAGGACGGAGCGGAAATACTCGATATTGGTCCTCAGTCTACGCGTCCCAATGCCGAATTTTTAAGCGCTGAAGAAGAAGTAAAAAGACTTGGAAATCTGATTTCTCTGATCAAAAAAGAATTTCCGGAAGCCTTGATTTCCTTAGATACTTTTTATGCAGAAACTGTAAGATTCGGATTTAATGAAGGAATTGATCTGATCAATGATATTTCTGGCGGTCAGTATGATGCAGAAATGTTTGATACAGCTGCTGAAACGAAACTTCCTTATATTCTGATGCATGTAAATCCTTCTTATGAAACCATGCATGATAAAATAAAGTTTGAAGATATTACGCTGGAAGTGAACCAATATTTTGCTAAAAAAACAAAAGAACTTTTAGAAAAAGGAGTAAATGATATCATTCTTGATCCCGGTTTTGGCTTCGGAAAAACAGTAGAAGATCAGATGAAAATGATCCATGAAGTTGAATATCTGGGATTTGGAAAATTTCCTCTTTTAATAGGCATTTCCAGAAAGTCATTTATCTACAGACCTCTTGGAAAATCCCCTCTGGATATTAATGAGGAAACACAAAAACTTCATAGGGAAGTTTTGGAACAGGGAGCAAAGATTCTAAGGGTTCATGATGTGGCTGAAGCAAACGAAACGCTGAACCATTTTTTGCGAAAAAAATAAAAAGTGCAAAAAAACTTGTGAGTAATTAAAAAGTTTATACATTTGCAGTATGAATTTTACGAATCAGAAAAATATTATTGTCATTTCTATTATTGCTGTTGTCATTAACAACAGTAAGGAAACGGCATTTTAAATAGATTTTAATTTAAATTATATATAAAACCGTTTCAAATTATGAAACGGTTTTTTTTGTTTTTAATTTTTTATAGTATAAGAATATGTATCAGTTAGTATCAGTAATTATTATCGTCATTATTATTCCCTTGCGTCTGTGAGAAGGAAAGTGTATGACTGTACATATATTGAGCCCTCTCACAACGTGAGAGGGCTTTTTTTATTTCCATTTTAATTTTTTTTAAACCTTATAACATGTATTACAACGACGACACGACCATCTATTTTGACGGAAAATTTATGAAAGCGAAAGATGCCGGAACAGATCTTT
>CBFQYI010000352.1:0-4985 GCA_965720825.1 uncultured Chryseobacterium sp.
CGATGCAGAAGCGAATAAATTTCAAAGCTGGATTCCTGAAACCCTGGAAGAAGTAGAAAGTTTTATCCAAAGAAATACTAAAGAATTCAACCAACCTGAAAGCTGGTATCAGCTGTTGATTACGGATAAAGAAACAAAAGCAGTCATTGGAGATATTGGAGTTCACTTTATCGGAGATGAAAATGTACAGGTAGAACTGGGAATTACATTAAACACTTCTTTTCAGGGTAAAGGATATGCTTCTGAAGCTTTAAAAGGTATCATTGATTTCCTGTTTAATCATTTACACAAACACAGAATTACAGCTTCCGTAGATCCTGACAATACAGCTTCTATTCAACTGATGGAAAGAATCGGTTTAAGAAAAGAAGGACACTTTGTGAAAAGTCTGTTCTGGAAAAATAAATGGGTTGATGATGTTATTTATGCGGTTCTTCGGGAAGAATGGATTACTCAATAAGAATAGATACAGCTTATCAAGGCAGTGTCCAGGTAAATAATTATATAAACTTACAGTACTGTATATTTTTCGTAAAATGGAGTGAATTTTGTTCTTACAATTGTTAAAGCAACTAAACCATTGCAGATTAAATAAGATATAATCATTGTATGAAACCACTTTTTTATCGTAACTGTAATCCAGTTATCATTTTCGATCAATGAATACATCTCTTTTTTTAAGTGCATAATAACATGATCCTTCTTCTTTCCGTTTAATGAAAATAAGTCTTTCATAATCTTTGGTAATCTTTAATAATTTTTAGTTTAACAAGTTTTTATGTTGGCTTATTCCATGGTTAGCTTTATTATTCCAAATATAGTGAAATACATAATATTTACTTTATGACACAAATCATAAAACGAATGTTAAAATATCCTAAAAAAGGCCTGTTTCAGTTATCTTTTCTTAAATTTTCTATTTCCAAAGTTTATTTTCTTTAAATGCACTCCGGAAGAATCAGTCCTGGAAAATAAAAATTTATAGTACGACTCTATAGAGCAAAAGAGCCGAAATATTCAATTTCGGCTCTTTTGTTTCTTAAAAATAAAGGTTTTTAATTTTCAAATAATGGATCAGTTCTTTCGGACGGTCAGTCTGAATAATGTTGACCCCTTTATTAATATACCAATCATACAGATCAGGATGATCCAGAACGAGGTCATCATTATTTCCGGCGTTATGATGCGGCCATAGTGAATTGACCCAGATTTTAACCTTGCTTTCTTTAAGCTTTTTAAAATCAATCAGATTCTTTTCCATTGCTCCTATTGTAAATTCAAAACCATAAACTTTATAGTTTTTAATGTATTCTGATATCTTTTTCAGATCTTCCTCTTTCCCCAGCTGGATAATCGGCATATAGTGAATTTCATTTTTTATATCACCATATTTTTGGTTGAATTCCGTGTAGTATTCATGACCTTTAAACAAAATCTGATCCAACATATTTCGTTTTTTCACCAAAGGATAGACTTGTTTTATATAATCAAAACCTTTATCCAGATTCAGAAGAATTTTCCCATCTGAAACTTCTAAAATCTCCTGTAAAGTTGGCACGTTCATTTGGGTTTCCACACCCAAGCCGTCTCTCAGATGAAGTTTTTTGATTTCGGCTAATGTAAAATCAGAGGGTTTCCCTTTGCCTGTCGTCGTTCTGTCGATGGTATTGTCATGCATAAGGATCAAAACACTGTCTTTGGTCATGGCGAGATCTATCTCCGCCATATCAACACCTTTTTCAATGGCTTTTTTTACTGCCCACACGGAATTTTCCGGGGCTTCTCTCCAGTCTCCACGGTGAGCAACTACCATTACTTTGTTATCGGGAAAAGTGGAAAGTGAAATTTTCTTTTGCTGAGCAAAGTACAAAGAAGAAATAATAAGAAGAAAAAGTTGTAATAATTTATTATTGAGCATAATTTTAAAGTTTAAATTAATATCCTGGGTTTTGTTTAATTGCCGGATCGGTATTGATTTGTCCCTGGGGCACAGGCATCAGAAGATGATAAGGTTTGATTTGCGCTGTGCTGTATCCGGGATTATTACTAAAGTGAGCCGTCATCACCGAAATAGCTTTTCCGGTTCTCAGAAGATCAAACCAGCGATGCCCCTCTCCTAGGAACTCTAGTCTTCTTTCGAGGTCAATTTCATTAAGCAAAGCATCTTTGGTTGAGACATTCACAGAAGTAATTCCTGCTCTGGTTTTAATTTTATTCAGATATAAATTGGCATTCGTAAAATCATTCTGTTGAGTGAAACATTCCGCCATCATCAGGAAAACATCAGCTAATCTAAGCACCACAAAATTACTTCCTCCATCGGCAATGGTATTGGATGTTTTCACCAATTTTTTACTGAAAGGTATTCCGTTTGAAGTAAGTCCGATATAAGCAGAACGCCTTGTATCTCCGGCTGAATAAAGGTTGTAAACTTCTTTGGTCGGAAGATTGTGCCCCTTCGCTCCTGAAACAGATCCTGACGGACTGAACATCTGAAATGCCGAACTTCCTTCAGAATTTCCATTCAATCCGGAGGTAAACTGTACATCAAAAATAATTTCAGCATTATTTTTATTGGTGACATCAAAAATTTTAGTAACATCGGTCAAAAGTTGGTAACCTAACGATTCAATCTGATTTAAATACGTCAGTGATTCTGCAAATTTATTTTGTGTCAGCAACACCTTGCCCAAAATTCCCAACGCAGCACCTTTTGTTACTCTACCCTTTTGCGTTGTTGTCGTTGGTAAAAGATCTATAGCCTCTTTCAAATCTTTTTCTATGGCTGAATACACTTCAGCAACAGGCGTTCTTGGCTGTCCGAAATAATCATTAACATTTGTAGTTTCTTTTAAAACCAAAGGAACATCTCCAAAAATTCTCACCAGATTAAAATACATCAGTGCTCTCAGAAACTTCATTTCTCCGATTCTTGTATTTTTCAGCGCATCTGTCATATCAGGAATTTTGCCAATCCTTGTGAGAATAATATTAGCCTGCTGGATTCCCACATAATTGTCCTTCCAGGTACTCGCAATAAGACTGTTATTGGGCTGAATGGTAAAAAAATCCATTTCTCCATAGGTAAAAGAGTCGTTGGCAGGAACCTCATCATAGGTATTATCTGAAGGCAGTTCACCCAAAGCCGGCATGGCCAGCTGATATTGTCCCGTGTATTGAAGGGCTCCGTACACAGAAATAATTCCCTGCTCAATTTCAGAAGAATTGGTATAAAATTGTGAGGAAACTTTCTGTGCTTCAGGATTTACGTCCAAAAGGTCAGACGAGCATGAAAACATCACCGAAAGACTGAATATTGTAAAGAATATTTTTTTCATGATTTTAAAATTTAAGGTTAAAGCCTACAGAATAAATTTTAGCAACCGGATAATAGGCCTGATCAAAACCCTGCGTAAGAACATTGTCTGAAGTGGCATCGATATTCATTCCTTTATATTTTGAAAGGGTAAAAAGATTATTTCCTACCAGATAGATCTGTGCATTTTCCAAACCGATATTTTCAAGCATTGATTTTGGGAAATTGAAAGCCAGACGAAGTGATCTCAATCTTACATAATCTGCATTTTTAAAGTAGAGATTTGAAGTTCTGGCCTCTTTTCTGTTGTTGGAAAAGTTCATATTGGGCATTCCGAAAAATCCATTGGGATTGGTGACTGCATTGTAACGATTGTCAAAATAATACTGTGAGGCCATTCCAAAACCTTCTCCTGATTCTAAAGTAGTCACAGCATCCGCATTATAGATCCTTTTTCCGATTTCGCTGTATAATGAAAAGCTTAATTCAAAAAGTCCGTATCTGAAATTATTATTAAATCCAAGAATGTATTTCGGAACTCCACTTCCGAAACTTCTTTTGTCATTGACATCAATTTTCCCGTCACCATTAAGATCTTCCATAATATAATCTCCTACCAACGTTCCTGTAATGTGTGGTGAATTGTTGATTTCATCCTGAGTTTTATAGATCCCAAGAATATTGTAACCATACATTTCCCCGATAGAACCGCCCACTTTTGTAACAGAGAAATTATTGTCTCCTGTGATGATCTGATTCTGCCCGTTTGCCAGAGCTAAAACTTCATTTTTGTTGGTTGAAAAATTAAAGCTTCCTGAGTAGGTAAAGTCATTTGCGATGTTGAACGTTTTCGAAGCAATCTGTAATTCAAAACCAGAATTTTTGATTTTCCCGATATTCTGAAGAGATGTACTGAAACCGGACTGTTGTGGAACAGGAACATCCAATAGCAAACCATCTCTGTTCAGTATATAATAATCTGCGGAAATATTCAGGATGTTTTTAAACAAAGAAAAATCAATCCCGAAGTTGTTTGATCTGGACTTTTCCCAGGAAATATTAGGATTGGGAGCGGTTGCCGTTGTGTATCCCGGAACTAAAACTCCTCCGAAATTATAATTATCAGGATTCATCAGCGAAAGTGCCCCAAAATTTGGAATCTGGTTATTTCCATTGCTTCCCAGACTGTATCTGAGTTTCAAATCCGTTATGATCGTATTTTCAGGAAAGAAATTTTCATTACTGATCGTCCAGCCTGCAGAAAATGCATAGAAATCTCCCCATTTTGAATTCTTTCCGAAACGTGAAGACCCATCTCTTCGGTAAGAAGCCATCAGATTATACTTATTATCAAAGGTGTAATTAACCCTTGTAAAATAAGACATCAACCTCCATTTGTACTGTGTCAGCGTATTTTTAAATGAAGTTCCGCCTGCAATATTCCGGATGCTGTTATCTGGAAAGGCCGTGGCTTCAGTTAAAAGCTGTGTATTATCTTCCTGCTGAAAAGACTGTCCCGCAATAGCATCTACTCTATGCTCGCCCCATTTTTGATCAAATGAAAGCAGGTTTTCAATCAGATAATTTTTACGGATATATTCTGTTCTGTTGGCAAAAGTCACATCCGGAGCAGCAGCTCTGTAAGCTCCAACAGTAGAAGGATCAAAGA
>CBFQYI010000353.1:0-4976 GCA_965720825.1 uncultured Chryseobacterium sp.
ATTTTTAGGTAATGCTGAGATTAATTATAAATTTCATTTTTTACCTGACCTGAGAGCTATTGTTAATTTAGGTTTAGAGGCTTCAAGATCTAATTTGAAAACAGTTTATTCAGATAATGCAATTGCAACATATAGGAATCCACAAAATTTATTTGTTCCTAATGATTATGTATTCAGTCCTGGAATTGATTATGCAGAACATCAGAATATTGTAAATCAAACAATGGATGCCTACTTGGTGTATGAGAAAAAATATTCAGGATTTCTTTCTCACTTTTTAGTGCAGGGAGGATACTCCTATCAGAATTTTAAAAATGACGGGTTTAAAGATCAATATAGGTATGATGATGTGACCGGACGTAGAGTTCCAAACCCAGGAACTGCTTTGAATCCAACCAACAGATATTATAATGTATTAAATCTACAGTCATTTATCGGAAGAGCAAATATTGATTTTTATGATAAATATTTGTTTACATTAAACTTTAGAGCAGATGCTTCATCATTATTTCAAAAAGGTGAAAGATGGGGATATTTTCCAGGGGTAGGTTTTGCCTGGAAAGTTAATAAAGATTTCTTCACAGAATCTTCATCTGTTAAAGATCTGAAATTAAGATTGGGATGGGGAAGAACGGGTAATGCTGATATTGTGAGTGTAGCCGGATTTTATCCTTCAAGCCCTTATTTCTCGATTGGGGGCTCTAATTCACAATATTTTCCAGGAGTTGGAACATACAGTGCATTGCCGTTTAATCCAGGTTTAACATGGGAGACTACGGAAACTTGGAATGCTGGAATTGATTTTTCACTCTTCAGCCAGGATAGGATATCAGGGAGTATTGATGTTTACAGAAGAAAAACAACAAATCTTTTAGCAAAAGTACCATTGCCGGCAGGGCAAGGTTTAAGTAATGAATTTACTACCAATGTAGGGTCTCTTGAAAATAAAGGGGTTGAATTCAATTTAACAGTAGTTCCTGTAAAGACTGAAAATTTAAACTGGTCAGTTTCAGGTAATTTTGGTTATAATGACTCCAAGATCTTAAGTTTAGGAGATGTTAGTTATTTTCCTGATAACTCAAGTACGCTTCCAATTGGTACAGGGATAAAAATTGCAAACAATGCAATAGGTTATCAGCCATATTCAGCATGGGTATTACAACAGGTTTATGATGCAAATGGTAAACCGCTTGATAATGTATATGTAGATAGAAATAATGATGGAATTATTAATGAGAAAGATAGGTATTATAAAGCAATAAGACCAAGATGGACTTATGGTTTCAGTACTTCTCTGACTTATAAAAACTGGGATCTTAATGCTGCTTTCAGAGGACAAATAGGCGGATTAATCTATAACACTAGAAGACTTGCGCAAGGTTTTAAAAGCTATACAGTTCCTCAAAACTCACAAAACTTAAATAATGTGCTTACTTCAACAGCAGATTCTCCATTTACATTATCGGATAATCTTTACTTCTCAGACTATTTCTTAGAAGATGCTTCGTTCTTGAAGCTTGATAATGTAACAATTGGGTATTTGTTTAAAAATGTATTTAAAAATACCAATGTAAGAGTATATGGTTCGGTAAATAACGTGTATACATGGACTAATTATTCTGGGCAGGATCCTGAAAACTTTACAGGTATTGATAATAATTTTTATCCAAGACCAAGAACTTATACAATTGGATTTAATTTTAATTTCTAAAAAGCACTAAAAATGAAAAATACTAAATATAAAGTACTGGCTCTTTTGGCTTTCTTAGCAGTAAATACTGCTTGTCTTAATGATTTGGATACAGAGCCTAAAGTAGAACAAACTTTAGAAAACCTATTGGCAGCAGATCCAAATGCTGTTGAAGGGCTATTGTCGAGATTATATGCGAGTTTTGCACTTTCAAGTGTGGAGGGGCCTGATAAATCAGATATTTCAGGTGCTGATCCAGGAGAATCACCATTTGTAAGAGGACTTGTTAATTTACAGGATTTCACTGCAGATGATATGAAAAACAGATGGGGAGACAACGGATTGGATCAGTTGACAACAACTGCCAACTGGACTTCAAATAATAAGTTTTTCAAGTATGTTTATGATAGGATTTATTATACAGTTCCACAGGCAACAAATTTGATTCTTATTATGAAAAGTGATAAGGTAAATTATGCAAATAAAAATCAGGTTGTTGACGAACTTAGATATTTAAGAGCATTGTCTTATTACTATTTAATCGATCTTTTTGGAAAAGGTGCTTTGGTAACGGATGAAAATTTTAATACAAGTGCTCTTTTACCGGAAACATCAAGAAAAGATCTTTTTACTTATGTTGAAAGTGAATTATTGGCGATAGAAGCTACTCTTCCTGCTTCAAACTCATATGGAAGAGCCAATAAAGCTTGTGCAAGAATGCTTTTAGCTAAGTTATACCTTAATGCTGAAGTGTATACAGGAACACCTAGATATAGTGATGCTGCAAATTTTATTAATAAAGTTATTAATGAAGGAGGATATCAGCTAGAAACTAATATCAGAAAGAACTTTTCTTCAGATAATAACACTTCTAAAGAAATTATATTCCCACTTTTAGCAGACGCAGTTTCCAGCCAAAGTTTTGGTAATACAACTTATCTTGTAAATGGAAGTATAAGTACAGATACAATGGTCCCTGCAGACTTTGGAGCTAAACAAGGTTGGGCAGGTCACAGAGCTACAAAAGCTTGGTACGGATTATTTGGAAACAGTATTGCAGATCTTCAGGCAAGTCCTGATAAAAGAGCTAAACTGTTTTGGACTCAAGGTCACAACTGGGAAATGAATGATTATAAAACATGGTCTGATGGATTACCATCTGATAAGTTCTGGAACAAAGATTCAACTGGAGCGGGGGGAGCAACCGATTTCTCCTCTACTGATTTTCCATTATTCAGATTGGCAGATGTTTATTTAATGTATGCTGAATGTGCTTTAAGAGGAGCTGCCGGAACAACAGTTCCACAAGGTTTGATATACTTGAATCAGGTAAGAGCCAGAGCAGGAGCAACAGCATTAAGTACAATAACTCTTGATGTGGTTTTAGACGAAAGAGCTCGAGAATTGAACTTCGAAGGAATGAGAAGACAGGATCTTATCAGATTTGGTAAATTTACAGGAGGTACTTATTTATGGCCATGGAAAGGAGGAGTGAAAAACGGAACTTCAATTTCGGATAATTATAAAATATTCCCAATTCCAAGTACTGCTTTACAATCGAATCCTAATTTGACTCAAAACCCAGGTTATTAATTTTAAAAACTAAAAAATGAAAAAGATATTCAATGTTTTATTAGTGACTCTGGTAGGTTTATACCTTATCTCATGCTCTAAAGAGGATGATAAAATAGAGTTGAATAATACTTCACAGGCTAAAATAACTTCAGATAAAACTTCTGTAGTACTTGATGAAACTAAAGCGGGACAAAATGCGCTGACTGTTACCTGGGAAAATCCAACTTTTACTCCAAGTGTAGGTTTTAACAATTCTCTACAGTTTGCAGTAGCTGGAACAGGTTTCGCAACAAATATACTTCAGGATCTGCCTTCAGATCAGAAAACTTTCTCACTTACTCATTTACAGCTTAATAACATCCTTGCGCAGCTGAATGTTGCGCCTGATACCGCTAAGCCTATTGAAGTGAGAATGAGAACTGCACTCAACAGTACTACTTTCTTTTATTCTAATGTAGTTACTGTGAATATGACCGGGTATAAGCCAAATCCAGATCTTATCTATCCAAAAATAAATGTTCCGGGAGGATATGCCGGAGGAGCAGGTTACGCAGATTGGGAACCAACGAATACAGCCAATTTATTTTCACCTGAGAAGAATGATAAATACAGAGGCTTTATTTATGTTACCAATCCTAACAGTGAGTATAAATTTACAATCAATCAAAGTTATACAGGAGATAAAGGAGACGATGGTACTTTTACAGGGAAATTAGTGGAAACAGGAGAAGTTAATATAAAAGCTGCTACAGCAGGAACTTATTATTTAAAAGTTGACTGGGCAGCAAATACCTATTCTGCTGTGTTAGCAAACTTCGGAGTTATTGGTGATGCAACGCCTACGGGATGGGGATCAGATACTGACTTTGTATACAATCCTGCAACCAAAACTTATGTAATCAATTCTATTGCATTATCCAATACCGGAGTATTTAAATTCAGAGCCAATGATGATTGGGTAATCAAATTCCAGCCAAAAGATGCAGATCAGACTTTGGTTTCAGGAACAGGTGTTCAATCCTATTTAAGTTCAGAAGGAACTGTTACAGGAGACCCAGGATATAAAGTTTCACAGGCAGGTAATTATAAAATTGAACTGGATCTACACAATTCAGCATATTACAAGTTAACCATTACTAAATTGTAAATTAAACTAAACAAACTAAAATAAAGCAAAGTGCTGCTTTACCGCAGCACTTTATTTTTTAAGTTAATAAATAGTCATTATGAAGAAAATTACAGTTGGAGCGCTTTTGCTCTCAATGATGTTTACAGGTATGAAAGCCCAATCTTTAAAATCTCCGGACGGAAAGTTCGAAATGAACTTTCAGCTGAAAGAAGGAGTACCTTACTATAACCTAAAGTATAATGGTGCGGTAGTGGTGGAAGATTCTAAATTGGGATTGCGATTATTTAAAGACACAGCCATAAAGTTCGCTTCTGAGATTGCCAAACCAGAAGATGCAAAATACGATCTGAACAACGGTTTTGCGAAGACAGATGAAAAAAGAGACTCCAAAAATGAAACCTGGCAGCCGGTTTTAGGAGAAAAGAAAAATTATATCAACCATTACAATGAACTGGCGGTTACCCTGAACCAGGCTTCTACAGACAGAAGTATTGTGGTGAAATTCAGACTATTTAATGATGGTCTTGGTTTCAGATATGAATTCCCACAACAGAAAAATCTTAATTATTTCGTTATCAGAGA
>CBFQYI010000354.1:0-4973 GCA_965720825.1 uncultured Chryseobacterium sp.
AAAAACTTATAATTCCTGTAGGAATCCTTATGATGGGAACCGCCAAGTCTCAGCTTACCAATACAGAAAATTATGTCTATTCAAAGACGTATTTATCAGATCCTACGCTTGCGAATGTTAAAAGCTCCGAAACGGTTCAGTATTTTGACGGCTTGGGAAGACCTAAACAAATTGTCAATGTAAAAGCATCTCCATTGGGAAAAGATGTTGTTACTCATACAGAATATGACCAGTTTGGGAGACAGGTGAAAGACTATCTTCCAGTTCCTCAACAGGCTACACAGAACGGAGCCATTTATACTTCCCCACTCAGCAATGCCACTCAGCCAGGACTTTATGGGTCAGAGAAGATTTATTCTGAGAAAATCTTTGAAAATTCACCACTGGACCGTGTTTTAGGACAGAAACAAGTGGGAAATGCATGGGATAACAAACCCGTACAATTTGGTTATGATGCCAATGTTGATGGTGAAGTTAAAAAATATACCGCCACTTTTAACTATACCACTTTTACTTCTCAACTCATCCCATCCGGTACTTATGGAACAGGGCAGCTGTATAAAAATACGATCACCGATGAAGACGGAAACCTAACCATTGAATTTAAAAACGGCCAGGGACAGGTGGTATTGGTGAGAAAAGTAATCAGTGCCACAGAAAGTGCCAATACCTATTATGTTTACAATGATTATAATCAGCTGGCATATGTAATTCCTCCCAAAGCCTCTTTAGAAGCAGATCCCAATACGGTACTGAATGATTTATGCTATCAATATAAATATGATGCAAGAAACCGATTGGTAGAAAAGAAACTACCCGGTAAAGGTTGGGAATATATGGTGTATGATAAGCAGGACAGACTGATCATGATCCAGGATGCTTTGATGGGAGCTTTGAAACAGTGGCTTTTTACCAAGTACGATCAGTTCGGAAGAGCTGTTTACACAGGAATATATATCAGTACTCAGGCATATGGTACGGCAGGAAGAACAGCAGAACAGGTTTTAGCAGAGGCTAAAGGCAGCAATAACGTAACCAGAGCCTCTACAGTAGGATTCACCAACAGTGGATTAGGAGTATATTATGATAATGGCTCTACCAGTTATCCAGGTTCCGTTACTAAATTACTAAGTGTTAATTATTACGATACCTATCCTGCAGGCTCCTCTGCGGTTACCAATGTATTTGCCCAACCTCTCCTTACGGACAATCCGGCAAATGCACAAACTACCAAAGGACTTCTTACCGCTTCCTATATCAAAAATATAGAAGATGATAAATGGACGAGAAATTTTGTCTGGTACGATACCAAAGGAAGAAACATCGGTTCAAGAAGCAACAATCATTTAGGAGGGTATACCGTGGTCAATAATAAGCTTGACTATACGGGAGTTATCCTTCAGACCAATATCTACCATAAAAGGCTTGCTGCAGATCCTGAAAAGGCTATCGTAGAAAAATTCACCTATGATCCTCAGAACAGACTTCTGACCCATACCCATCAGGTGGGCAGCAACCCTGTTGAATATCTGGCTCAGAATAAGTACAATGAAATTTCTCAGCTTGAGTCTAAGAAAGTAGGGGGAACAGCTGCTGCATCCCCATTACAGACCATAGATTACCAATACAATATCCGGGGCTGGATCACAAAGATCAATGATCCTGCCAACTTGGGGAGCGATCTGTTTGGTTATAAGATCAATTATAATCAGGTAGAAGGATTGGAAATGCCTAACTCAGATTTTTCTGATTTAAAGGTAAAGCCGAAATATAACGGAAATATCACTGAGGTATCATGGAAAACCTTAACAGAAGATAATGAGCCGTTGAAAAGATATGGGTATGTTTATGATAGTTTAAACAGGTTGTCAGCAGGGTTCTATCAGAGAGCCGGAGTAGAAGCTGCTAAAGAGTATTTTGAAAAACTGGAATATGACCTTAACGGAAATATTACACGGCTTAAAAGATCAGGAGGTATTCTTCCGGGAAGCACTGTGGCTATGAGCATAGATAATCTTAAATATGATTACTCCGGAAACAGGCTGATAAAAGTAACCGATGAACAGCAGAATTCTTCAGGTTACCCTTACCTTGCAGTTCCTAATGTAATTGAATATGATAATGGAAATATCAGTGGGAATGGAAACATGACTAAACATTTGGATAGAGGGATTTCCTCTATTGAATATAATTATTTAAATTTACCAGATAAAATTACCCAAGACTCAAAATTGACAAGCTATCTTTACAGAGCAGATGGGGTAAAAGTAAAGAAGCTTTTTGGGGATCTGGAGACCCATCATCTGGATGGCTTTCAGTATAAAAGCACAAAACCATCAGAATCATCAGTTGTAGGCACAGATATAAGTGTTATTGATGATCCTAGCGAGGTTGCCGAAATAAAGTTAAGGATTATCCCTACCTCAGAAGGGTATTATGATGCGTTATTGAATCAATATATTTATAATTATACAGATCATTTAGGAAATGTAAGATTAAGTTATACAGATACGAATAAAGATGGCGTAATACAACCAAGGCAATACTTTCAGAGCCAATGTGAAGATATCCCATGGGATCCTTTTAATCCACCAAGCTGTATCAGTATTTGGAAACCAGGAGAAATTGTAGAAATAAATACTTATTATCCTTTTGGATTACTGCATAATTATACTGCGACTACTCTGAATGCTTATCAATACAAGTACAATGGCAAAGAACTGCAAGAGACGGGAATGTATGATTATGGAGCAAGGATGTATATGCCTGATTTGGGAAGATGGGGTGTTGTGGATCCGCTGGCGGAGAAATATGTACGGATGTCGTCCTATAATTACACATTTAATGATCCTATTAATGTAATTGATCCTGATGGAAAAGATGGTATTCGTATTATAGATAAAGAAAATAAAACAATAACTATTAGAGCTGTTTATTATGTCCAGACACAAACAAGTTCTTTTAAAAATTTTAATGGCAAGCAAGTTACAGTGAATGGTTATTCTTCAGATCAAGTTAGCAGTATGAACAAAGATGTAAATAGTTATTTAAATAATTTAAAAAGTAAGGTTTCGGATGGAGATTATTCAGGATATACTATAAAATATGATCTAAAGTTTAAAGAAGGTGGGGATCTAGATAATACAGAAAAATTAGCCAAGGAAGAGAAACAACATGGATTGCCTATTGGTAACTCTATTAGAAATGGTGATTCAGAATCAGATCCTGTCTACTTTAAAAAGACAGAAAATTCTGATGGAAGCTATTCTTTTAATGGAGGAGTAACAGAGGAGCGAAAGAATATAATCATGAATACGGAAGAAGGTGACAATCTAATGAATAGAGTTCATGAAATATTTCATACTTTTGGATTCTCACATCCGAAAGGTACTGGAGGATCAGAGGGAATTATGAAATATCCACCGGCTAACCCAAGTCAGAAAGAAGTTAATACAATTTCTACAAATCCATTTTTGCCATCAATAGAAAAAAAAATAAATAAATGAAAAAGCTATTTTTATTAATAATTTTATTATTTATAAGCTGTCATTCACAAAATTTAAAATGTGATACATTAAAATTAAATAAGACTTATTATGTTACTTTTGAAATTCAATCAAGAGAAAACTATGTATCTAAAATGGCTGGTATTTTTTTCAATTATAATCCACTGGAATTTGATAAAAATAATGTTGATTCTTTTATATCAAGTTTTTATAACAAAGGTTTTTATACCCCTAATCTTACAAAAGGGTATAGAAATATGTTATGTGAATGTGTAGATTCCCATAGTGTAAACTTATATATGAATAAAAATAAGACAGCAATATCTAAGATTATTAATTCTATTGAAGAAAATCCTATATCAGATTCAATAACTTTAAATACTGGAGAAAAAGTTATCTTTAAAATAGTTAATATTAGTGGTGATTTTTTTAAGGTTAATAAGCTAAGCAAAGGAATATTTACAACTTCAATGGAATATGATATTAATGATATAAAAGAAATAAGCGATGTATATGTACCGTTCGATAATATTAAATCAAATTAATTATAATATCTGAACTCTTGAAATTTATAAACTATGAAATAACCCTTGCAAATTGCGAGGGTTTAGTTTTTCCAATACTGCATTATGATTATGGAAAAGGTCAGTATATTTACCAGTATAAGGATCATTTAGGAAATGTAAGGGTAAGTTTCCCCGCTGGTGCGAGCGTCTCGCTCGTGTCCACAAATAAACAAAACTACTGCACAGCAGGACCGAATAATTATATGTGGTCGCAATATAGTTTTTATGATATATATTCCCATAGATATTTGGGAGGTGAAATTTTAAAATAAGTTATCAATTTATGAAATTAAAATTTGTTGTATTATTTTCAACAGGAATTATCTTTTTTATTAGGTTACTTTGGAAAGATTCCATTGGCATTTTTAATGAAAATATGCATTCCTTATTTGGGATGCATATCAATAAGATGTC
Source organism: uncultured Chryseobacterium sp. (assembly GCA_965720825.1). Taxonomy (GTDB): domain Bacteria; phylum Bacteroidota; class Bacteroidia; order Flavobacteriales; family Weeksellaceae; genus Chryseobacterium. The sequence continues at coordinate 4,487 of CBFQYI010000354.1, forward strand.
TGTATATTTATATCAGGCTTTGGTTATACTTTCTGTTTATTATATAAAAAAAATTAACTCAATAATATTATTTATCTTATTATTAATAAATATTATTTTAATAATTTCCTATTGTATTAACCTTACTTAAATGCTATAATATTCCCTGCTAACTCACGATTATACCGTGTACTCAGCTGCGTAAAGTCTCCTGACTTTGAGCTAATAATAAAAGCAATTCCTTTACAGTATGCTCCAAAGTTGGGAGACTTCGGAGAGCAGGGTTGATAAGACAAATGTTGATTTAAAAACTGACGGTATAACAATTAGAAAATTCCACACTAAATAATTGAATATGAGCTTGAAAGTAATAGATATAGACAGTGATTATCAAAGCTTAATTGATAATAAAGATTTTACTGCCGTTAATTTTCCTATTGAAAATGCAGTTAAAATTTATGGTAATAATTATGATAAATTAAAAGATAAGGAAAAACTAAAAGATGAA
>CBFQYI010000355.1:0-4969 GCA_965720825.1 uncultured Chryseobacterium sp.
CATTGTAATAATTGGTGATAAAGTCTGTTATTTTTCATGTGATTTATTTTTACCAAAGGTATTCACATGCATGCAGCACCAACATAGACATTTCAGGACATTACATGGACATTTTCGCCACCACGGAGATCCCCACTTTTTCTCTGTAATTTTTAGGAGAGCATCCAACTGATTTTTTGAAATATCTGCTGAAGTAAAATTCGTCTTCAAATCCCAACTCAGAAGCAATTTCCTTTACAGATCTGTAAGTTAAATGCAGTAGTTTTTTAGATTCCAGAATAATTCTCTCGTTGATAAGCTGAGAAGGTGTTTTGGAAAATTCTTTCTTAACTGCTTTGCTTAAGGTATTATTGGTAATATTCAGTTTATCGCTGTAAAATGACAGTTCTTTTTCATTTTTAAAGTGCGTTTCCAGCAATTTCTGAAATTCGGATGCATTTTTATTGGGAAGTTTTTCGCTAGAAACCAAGGTATTTTCAATACTGCTTTTCTGCTTGCTACCGATAGCTAGAATAAGCTGAATATAAGTTTTAATAATAGATTCCGAAAATGGATGTTTCTCCGATTCTTCTTTTTGAATATGATTAAAAAGCTCAAGAATATAGTGATAGTTATCTTCCAAAAGCTCAATGCCCGGATTCAGGTAAATATTGTTGAAGAGAAGCCCGTTACATGCTACTTCCTCTTTATGGTATTCTATGCAGTAATAATCGCCGTGAAAGAAAAGCACATGGATATTTTCCTCCGATTCCGAAGCCAGTTTCAATTTCTGATAAGGGGAAAGAAACAGAATATTGTGTCCATTGTAAGAATAATTAATATCATCCACAGAGAAAACACCTGAACCTTTCCATAGAAACACGCTGTAATTTTCAGTTGCGAACTTTGAGGGAAAATCTGAGGTTTGGTAAGACTGTATTTTTATTTCCATGAGGGGTTAATTTAGACACTAATGACACTAATGATTCACAAATAACACTATTTATAGCGTCTTATTTGTGATATTCGTGAAAAAATTTGTGTAATCTGTGTTTCATTACATCAAAGATATTTCCTTAAATTTTGTATTCTTAAGAAGACTGGAAAAATACATTTCCTAATCTATAGGATTTACCATTTAACAGAAAAACAAAAGCCGGAAAATTCCGGCTTTCTATTATTTGTTATCTTACTATTACAATCCGATTACCGGCATTGACAACATTAAGATATTTTCGTTTTCTTCAAGACCGTCAAGAGGTTCGATGATCCCCGGTCTGTTGGGTTGAGACATTTTCATGGTGATATCGTCAGATCCTAGGATTGTCAGCATTTCAGTTAAGAATTTTGAACTGAATCCGATATTGATATCTTCTCCGTTGTAATCACAAGGAATCTGCATGTCTGCTTTGTTGGCATATTCAGTATCTTCTGCATGAAGGTGAAGAATATTTCCGGAAAGCTTGAATCTTACCTGGTTGGTAGATTTATTAGACATGATAGATGCTCTTTTGATTGCTCCTAACAAAAGGTTTCTGTTGATGGTCAATACATTTGGGTTTTCTTTTGGAATTACCGCTGTATAGTTCGGATATTTTCCGTCAATCAGTCTACAGATCCAGATATGCTTACCAAAAGTAAATTTAGCCATATTCTCATTGAAGTCGATGGTAACGTCTTCATTGGAACTTGCCAGGATATTTTTGAAAATGTTAAGAGGTTTTTTAGGCATGATAAACTCCATCGGCTCGGCATTCATCAGGTCTGCTCTTTTGTATACCACCAATCTGTGGGAGTCTGTAGAAACGAAATTGGTTTCATTTTCTCCAAACTGGAAAAGAACTCCTGTCATTACCGGACGAAGAGAATCGTTACTTGTAGCGAATAGTGTGTTTGTCAAAGCTTCAGACAAAACTCCTGCCGGCATTGTTACACTTTGGGAAGCATCGAATTCAGGCAATTCAGGATAGTCATCAGCATTGTCTAATGCTACTGCGAAATTATCTTTTTCATCTAAAATCTCAAGCTGGCTTCCAGTACCTTCGGCATTGTCTTTTACAACAAATGTCAGAGGCTGTTCACCATATGTCTTGATAAAATCCTGAAAAATTTTAGCAGGAACAGCAAATTTACCTGTATCATCAGACTTTACTTCCAGAGAAGTAACAAGAGTTGTCTCGCCGTCAGATGCTGTAATGGTAACATTATTTCCGTCTAATTCAAAAAGATAGTTTTCTAAAATCGGTCTCGATTGAGAGCTTGATATTACGCCACTTACAGTTTGCAACGCCTTCTGCAGTTCACCACTTGAAATAATAAATTTCATAGATTTATAAAATAAGTTTCTACAAATATAATAAATACATACAACAAAGAAAAGAATAATATGGAGGAGTTTTTAACAAAGATCCTTAATTTGTTTTGAGCCTTGACATTATGCGTATATTTCTTCGGAGAATCATTTTTTATCAAAATACAAAGGCTATCTTTGTCTGAAAAGTTCAGAATTATGCAAAAACCTCCTATTCATAAAAGTTTTCTCAATGCTTTCAGGGGTGTTTTGATGATGATAAAAACAGAAAGAAATTTCCAGATTGAGCTTCTGGCATTCTTTGTCAATCTTTTCTTTATTTTTTATTTTAAACTAAGCAACACAGACGCAGCCTTGGTTATCATCGTCTCATTCGCTGTTTTAAGTGCTGAAATTTTCAATACTGCTATTGAAAAGATCTGTGATATCATTCAACCTGATTTTGACAAAAGAATAGGCTTTATTAAAGATATTGCTGCTGGAGCTGTAGTACTGACAGCTATTGCAGCGGTGATTGTTGGTGTTTTGGTGTACTGGAAATATATTTTCAGTTAAAACTGGAGAATTGTTGACAAATGCTGCTTAACCACCCCGTCAAAAATTCTTTGAATTTTTGCCCCCCCTCCAGAGGAGGGGAATATCACTTATTCAGTTCAAAGATCTGTGAAAGTAGGAGATTTTTCATTTATTTATTTCACAGCGATGAAGATATCAACTTCTGCATCTGATGGATTTTGTGCTTTTTCTCCGTACACTTCAAAATCGGCAGAAAATACTCTTCCTAAATCCATTTGCCAGATTTTAATCCATTCATTGATCACTAAGCCTTTTGAAAGGTCTCCTTTTGTGCTAAATTTCAGATAGTCTCCGCCATCAAAAGAATAACCTGTCATTCCTTCAGGAATATTGTCAAGATTTTCTACTTGGCATCCGAGAACTGTTGTATAAGGTTTTGTGTGGTCTTTTTCGTAATCTGTGTAGATGGAATAGATAGTATTGTCAACCTTGTTCGGAATTGAACTGAGGATATTCTCGCTGATCATTTTTTCCCATAATACCGGAATATCTTTTCCTGCCTGTCCATTTTCATTGGTTGTTCTTACTGCAATACCAATTACCTTAAAAGGTTCTATTTTTACGTTCTTCATAATTAATTCTTTGTTATAGAGCAAAGATAAGGACAGGTTGTGACAATAGTCTGTCAGGAGTTTTTTTAAATTGATTGAATAGGATATGGTTTTTAAGTTTTGGCTAAAGCCAGTTCCTATTGAATATTCATTGGTGGCATTAGTGAAATCATTAGTGTTATTTGTGTTTAGATTCCTCGCTTTGCTCGGAATGACACAGGTCCCGTTGAAATTTCATAGGAGATAGTGAGATTGCTTCGCTTTGCTCGCAATGACTATTTCCCAACATAGATAAACCCTTTTTTTCCGGATTTAAAAACGGTTTCGATTCTTTTGTAATCATCTACTTCATATTCATCGGCCTGAAGGATTTCTTCTTCTGTCACCTCAAAAAGTACTCCTTCTACCTGATCACCATCATTTCCTGAAAATTCAAGTAAGGGATGGTATTTCTGGCCGCTTTTCCGAAGTACTTCAGGATCTGTAATTTCAAGCATACTTAATTTGTAGCCTGATAAAGTGTCTTTTTTACCTTGTAAGAGTCTTCCGAAAGTTTCCATTTGAACCTGCTCTTTTTGCAGCGTTCCGTAAGAAAATAAATTGGGCATTATAAATATTTTTCAATGATTGGGATTGCGATTTCAGCCATCATTCCATAGCCTTTTTCATTAGGATGTACACCGTCTGCGGACAATAAAATTTCTTTATCTTCTAAAAATGCAGAATAAAAATCAATATATATCAATAAGTCTTCCGATGCAATATCTTTTAAGATTTGATTATAAATAACTACATCTTCATTGATCCTTTTTTTCCCGGAGCTTACTGCTACTCCATCTATTTTTTGAGAAAAAGGGAGAATACTTACAAGATAAATTTCATTGGAAAATTGTCTGGCATGTGTAATAGCTTCTTTAATATTTCTTCTAAATTTTTCAGGATTTACAATCTGTACTCCATCTTTTACAGCAAGATCATTGGCTCCATAACTTAGAAAAACGATATTTCCATCCGCGGAATTTCTGGCATTTAATTCGTGAGGAATCCTTTTCAGTAATCCTTCTGTAGTTTCTCCTCCTATTCCGAGATTGAACAGAATCAGTTCATCTCCATTTCCTTCATGAAATTTCTGCAGGGCATATCTTTTCAGAATATCTACCCAACCACCAAAAACTCCGTCATATTCTCCATAGGTAATGCTGTCACCGAAGAACAGCCCATAAGTAATTTTCTTCATTCAACTTTTATTGTTTCCTGTTTTGTTGAAGTAAAAGTATTAAGAAAAAATTGTTTAAGGGAAATAAATTGCCTCAATTTGTGTGATTTTTAACGCAAAAGGCGCTAAGGGTTTATATTAAGTTTATGTTTTCATTCGCAAGGGCGTTTCACTCAGCAATAGACCAATTTGTGCCCTAGTTGAATAAACTTATTGAACCATTAAGATTTTTGAAGAGGTGAAGGATAATTAAGGCAACAGCTAAGCTATTATGAAGCAGAATGCTTTATTCATCATTAATGAACTTTAAATTTTCTTACAATCTTTATCCTTCTT
>CBFQYI010000356.1:0-4955 GCA_965720825.1 uncultured Chryseobacterium sp.
CATCAAAACTAAGTCTGGCAATAGATTTTGTATTCTGTACATATCTCGGATCATTATTATGAAAACCATCAATATCTGTCCAGATTTGAATTTCTTCTGTCTGCAATGCTGCTCCCAGTAAAGAAGCGGTATAATCAGAACCTCCCCTTTGCAGATTATCTATTTCACCCTGAGCATTTCTGCATATATACCCTTGGGTAATAAATAAAGTATCTTCCGGATATTTTGCAATTTCAAGAGTTGCTTTTTTTCTTATTTCATCAATATAGGGTTCTTTGTCTTCATCAATTACCATAAAATCTAATGCTGATAATAATACAGAAGAAACTTCCTGTTCCTTTAAATATAAATGAAACAAGGTGGTTGAAATAATCTCACCTTGTGCAAGAATAATACGTTCTGCAGTGGAAGAAAAATTTTTATGTTTGAACTGATAAAAGAGATCAAAAATTTTGTCAATAAAAGCTAAACCTTCCAAAATTCCTTTTTCAGTTTTAAATAACTCATTTACAAATTTTATATATTTCTGCTGTAGTGCATCAATATGCTTGTAGGCTGCTTCAATATCTTTGTTTTCATATAGCTCAGATAATTTCACCAAATCATTTGTAGTACCTGAAACAGCTGACAAAACCACCAGATGTTTATCCGATTGCTGAGATCTGATTATTGGTAATAACTGTTCGATACGTTCCGGACTTCCTACTGAGGTCCCTCCAAATTTCAATACTTTCATAATAGATTAATTGTTAATTTTTATCAATAAAAAAAGGAGCTTGTCGTGATGACAAGCTCCTTTTTTATTTAATTTCTAACCAATAGGAAAATGACTCACGACGCTTGACGTAAGTACTGTTTCTTTCCTTTTTTTAAGTTAGATAATATCATTTTCTTTTTTTGCTTGGCAAATATACATTTTTTTGCCAATCTTTATAAAAAAATACGAGTTAAATTTAAGATTCTCATCAAAAATTTTCAGATAGGAGCAATGAAACGCAAGTAATCTCATTATATTCTGTCTTTAACCAGCAATGCTGCATTTCTCAACAAATTGTTCAAACTTCCGATCAGTATTTCGCATAACGGGTCCATAGCCAAAGCAGATAAATGCCGCGTACAGAAAATAATGAATGTCATTACAGCAGAATTTCATTCTTTGACAAAGCTGAATGCTCATTTGAATTTGAAAGGTATTTATGCTCCTAAGAAATGAACTCAGAATAATATGAATAAATACTAGACCCCGGACATTTCTTTAAATTGGGTTGGCCTCATATTAGTCATTTGATGAAAATTATTGCTAAATGCAGATATATTTGAATATCCAATTTCATATGCAATTTCGGTCATGTTCAAATCTGTATCTTTTATTAATTCCATGGCACTAACAATTCTCAACATCTTTAAGTATTGAACAAACGTAATGTGCAGTTTAGTTTGAAATAATCTTGTTAGACTTCTCACACTCATTCCCGATTGTTTTGCTGTGCATTCTAAGGTAAGATTTTCATTTAACCGATTTCTAAAGCTACCAATTATTGCATTTAGTCTCTGATCATCTGTTGTAGGAAGCTGAATTGAGAATTTCTTAAGATTTTCTTTTGATAATGCGCCTTTAAGGGTTGATAAAAATTCAAATTCCCATGAACCTTTGTAATAATCCCCTTGCCATTTTTCACTGAATGAGAGCATCTCTGCCACCAGTTTACTCACCGGATAAATACCCAATTCATCATAAAAATCACCAGTTGTTTCTTCCGGAAAATAAATATTGATAATATAGAGATCCTTCGTATTAAACAGCAGATTGTGAGGATAATTTTTGGGTATCCAGATATAATGATTAGACGGAATATAGAAATCTTTTTCTTCTGTCTGCAAGTAAGCAATCCCGCCATAAACTAATAATAGCTGGGCTTTATCATGCTGATGAGCAGGCAAACGCTGCTCCGTCTGCTGTCGCATCACCACTATTGAATCAGGATGTTGATCCACAATATTGATGAGTTGTTTAAGAATGTCCATTGGCCAAATATAACAAATATTAGGCTAATTATATAAAAACAAAAATTGCTGTGCTCAATAATTTTGCTGGATACTAATTAAATCATTATGAAACATAAAATCATAAACCCAAACAGCAATTTTGAACTTGAAATTTTAGCTAAAAAAATGGATGATAAAATACGCCAACCCGATGAAGAAATGAGCAAATCAACTATATACTGCTATGCTTATGCCTATTCTAGTCCTTTTATGCCGATGATAGATGCCACCTTTGCCTTCCGTGAGTTGAAAAAATTGATGAAGAAATGGTTAACAAAGAAAAACCAATTATCATTAAAAAAAACTGATGGAATATAACAAAACAGCCGTGATTTTGGGTATAATATTGCTGTCATTTGCACCCTCTATTTATGCTCAACACAAAGCAAATATTCAACCTTTAAGTTTGGAAGAAATATGGAAAGCTGCCGAAATAGATAATAAACAGTTGAAACTATCAGATCTCAATCTTCAACAAAGTAAAATAGAAATACTGGAAGCCAAAGATCGTTTATTACCGGAACTTTCGGCAGGCGGGGATATAAAGGCCAATTCCAAATTTCTGATTTATGACAACGGATTGTTCTCATCTCCACAGGATGTGCCTGTAAAAGGCTATGGATACGGTGTAGGCTACAATTTAAACTTGAATATCTTCAATGGTGGTAAAGAAAAAAGGAATATAGCCATGAAAAAGGAAGAAGGAATCCGAAAACAATATGAAGTGGATCTGCAAAAGCACAGTGTAAAATATAATGTGGCAATTGCTTATTTTGATTTGTATAAATTTCTGCACTTCCATGATTTTCTTACTGCAGAAATTGAAGCAGAAAAAAAACAGTTGAAAATTATAGAAAGCCTTCATAGAAATGGTACAGTACTGAAAAGTGATGTGCTGAGAACCTCCGTAAAATTATCGCAACTTGAACTTAGTCTTTCCGATACGGATAAAAAGATTGAAATTGCTAAACAACGGATAAATATATTGATGGGGCGTGAAAATGATAACGAACTCCTAATAAAATACAAAGATACAATTGAAATAAATTCCATAACACAAGGTGACTACACCGACTATGCAGATATCGCTTTTAACCAATCGTCTGAATACAAAATAGTCAATAGTCACATCAAATGGAGCGAACTGAATATCAAACAGATGAAAGCTACCCTATGGCCAAAAGTCTCATTGTACTCCAATTACAATTATAATTATCCGCAGATTTCTTTTTATCCGTATTCGAATGACTTGTGGGGATTTGGTCAGACTGGAATTAAAGTGCAGTTTTCTATCGATAATTTGTACAAAAGTAAACATACCATTGCCCGTGCGAAAGTGGAAGCCAATCAGGCAAAAGAAAAAGCTGATATTAAAAAGGATGAAATTTTAATTCAGGTTAAAGAGGCTTACTTACAGCGACAACAGGCTTTGGAGAGCGTAGAAACGGCAGGGCAAAATATCATTAAAGCGGCTGAAACCGTCCGCGTTATCAGAAGTAGTTATTTAAACCAGGAATCTCTTCTGACCGATCTTTTGGAAGCTGAAAATGTTCTATTGGAAGCTAAATTTAATCTGGTAACAGCACAAACAAACGTAAAAATTGCACATATCAGACTATTGGCAATTATCGGAATTCTTTAATACAAACATTATGAACAAAAGTAAAACAGATAAAATTATTGTAAACCTTACCAAATGGTTGGGAATAGCCTTATTGATTGGCGCTATTATTTGGGGAGCAACTTATTTCATAAAAGGTTATCGCTATGAACAAACCAACGATGCTCAGGTAGATGCCTACTTATCTCCTATCAATGCAAAAGTGGGTGGTTATATCAGCAAAATATATTACAAGGACAATCAGCAGGTTAAAAAAGGTGATACACTTGTGGTAATAGAATTAAACGAATACGGGCTAAAAAAAGATGCTGCATCAGCAGAACTCATGAGTTCACACGCTAAATTACCAATCTTAGCTGCGAACGAAGAAACGCAACTTAAAAATATTGAGGTCATAAAGGCACAGTTGGCTGGTGCTAAAGCGAGATGGAATCAACAACAAAGAGAATTTGAGCGTTATAAAAATCTGCTGGCTGATGAATCTACCACACAACAAAGATTCGATAATGTAAGTGCTTCCTTATCCGTTGCTCAATCAGATTATGATCAGTCCAAAGCCTCCTTAAAGGTAGCGCAATCCAAATTAAATGATTTCAGGGCGCAACGGAATGCCATACAAGCCGAAATAAATATCAAAGAAACACTTCTTAAAAGACAGGAATTAGACATTCAATATACTTTTATTACGGCACCTTTTGATGGACAAATTGGTAAAAAAACTATTCAGGAAGGACAGTTGATACAACCCGGACAAACTTTAGCTTTTTTAGTAAATAAAGATGAGGAAAAATGGGTGATGGCAAATTTTAAGGAAACACAGATTGGCAAACTCAAAACGGGGCAATTGGTATCTATTGAGGTTGATGCTTTTCCGAATGAAACATTTAAAGGCAGCATCGAATCGCTTTCACCAACCACAGGTTCCCGCTATTCCTTACTTCCGCCAGATAATGCGACGGGGAATTTCGTCAAAATCATCCAACGTATTCCTGTTCGGATTAAGCTTACCGAGACACCGGAAAAATTAGCCAGGCTCTCTGCCGGAATGAATGCGAATGTTTATATTTTAAAAGATAAATAATGCAAGCACATAAGATTCCAATTTTCAAGCCATGGGTTTCTGAATGGATGGCGAGATCTGTCATATTTGCTATTCTGATGACCTGTCTTTTTAGCTTTGCTTTTTACAGCAGTCCGCTTGCTGCAATGGGCTTTTACGGTATACAACCAAACGATATACAATATGGCATGGTCCTTATCTATGGTTCTACCGTGGCTTTCTTAGCAC
>CBFQYI010000357.1:0-4946 GCA_965720825.1 uncultured Chryseobacterium sp.
TCCTGGTAAACAACACCACTCATTAAATGATTTTGTTCAATAGTAGGAAGCTTTTCCACTGTTTTCGCTTTGCTGATGTATTTCGTTTTACCCAGGCTCAGTTTTCCGGCAAGGAAATCATAAACAGATAAACCTATCTTATAGTAGATCCCTCCCCACCATGTATAGTTTGGGATAATGAAAGACTGATTTTTTACGATATGAGCTGCGTTCTTTGCTAAGAGTCCTCTTTCCTTTAATGCTTCTTTTACCAATCCGACATCTCCCTGAGCGAGATATCTAACTCCGCCGTGTACCAATTTGGTACTTCTGCTGGATGTTGCTTTTGCGAAGTCATGAGATTCAAGCAATAAAGTTTTGAATCCTCTGCTTACCGCATCTAATGCTGAACCTAAACCACTGGCTCCTCCTCCTATGACAATAAAGTCCCATTCTTTTACATTGGTTAACTTACTGAGTTCTTCGTTTCGTTTCATAAATGTTTCGTTTATGTTTCGTTTTCAAATATATAAATTAAAAATGAAAGCAAAAAGAAAATAAATGAAATTTTAAGATCTCGAAAAAAAACGGTAATTTTGATGAAACGAATAAAATGGAAAAGCTATTACCAAGGCAGGATGAAATACTTAAAGAGCTTGATGAGAAAGGACATGTGCTTGTTCAGGATCTGTGTGAAAAGCTCAATGTTTCTTCAGTTACGATTCGAAAGGATCTGAACTATCTCGAAAGCCTGGGGCTTCTTTTCAGAAATCACGGAGGAGCAAGTAAGCAGGTAAGATATGCTTATGAAAAAAATGTTGGGGAGAAGGAAAGTATCAATGTGGAAGCGAAACAGGCTATTGCCAAAGCAGCGTTGTCATTGATTCAGGAAAACGACTGTATTATACTGGCGTCCGGAACAACAATGCATTATCTTGCAAGGATGTTGATGAACTTTGGGCCACTTACGGTATTAACATCTTCTTTACGGGTGGCTATTGAACTTTGTAATAATCCTAACATTAATATTATACAGTTGGGAGGCGAGGTGCGAAAAAGTTCTACTTCTATAGTGGGTTCTATTTCTGAAGGAATTCTAAAACAGTTTTCATGTAATAAACTTTTTCTGGGCGTAGACGGGATTGATCCTGAGTTTGGAATCAGTACTTCCAATGCTGCAGAAGCTCACCTGAATCAGATTATGATGGAATGTGCAGATCAGACAGTGATTCTTGCAGATTCTTCCAAATTAAATAAGAAAGGATTTGGGAAGATTGCAGCTTTGGATCAGGTGGATTATCTTATTACGGATAGTGGTATTTGTGCCGAAGACAGAGCCGGACTGGAAGAAGTGGGTGTGAAGGTGATGGCTCAATAAGGACTTCATCTTAATTTCTTTTTAAAAATCAAAATAAATCTTTGGGAAATTGGTTCTGAATTTTTTCAAAATCATCTAATTGATTAAAAATCAAAATATTTTAGTCGAAATATTTGTCAGTTACAAAATTATTCATAAATTTGCACACTCATTTTAGGGGCGTAGTATGCCTATATCAAAAGTAGAAATTACTTCAGACTTCCGAAAAATGGTGATAAATAAAGGATAAATTTTATTATAATATAAACAATGTCAGGTATTATTGGTAAAAAAATCGGTATGACGTCTTTGTTTAACGAAGAAGGAAAAAACATTCCTTGTACAGTTATTCAAGCTGGTCCATGCTCGGTTTTACAGGTCAGAACCTTAGAAAAAGACGGTTATAAAGCTGTTCAGTTAGGTTTCGATGACAAGAGTGAGAAGAACGTTGGTAAAGCGTTAGCTGGTCATTTTAAAAAGGCTGGTTCTGCTCCTAAAGCTAAATTAGTAGAATTCTACAGAGAATTCGTTGATGAAGTAAAAGTAGGAGAAGAAGTAAAAGTTGATCTATTCGCTGAAGGTGAATATGTTGACGTAACAGGAACTTCAAAAGGTAAAGGCTTCCAGGGTGTTGTTAAAAGACACGGATTTGGAGGTGTAATGCAGGCAACTCATGGTCAGCACAACAGACTTAGAGCTCCAGGTTCTATCGGTGCTGGTTCAGACCCTTCAAGAGTATTCAAAGGGATGAGAATGGCTGGAAGAATGGGAGGTAAGCAGGTAACTGTTCAAAACCTTCAAGTGTTAAAAGTTGATCAAGAACAAAATCTTTTAGTAGTAAAAGGTGCTGTTCCGGGAGCTAAAAATTCTTATGTAATTATCAGAAAATGGAACTAGTAGTATTAAATACATCAGGAAAAGAGACCGGAAGAAAAGTAACTCTAGACGAAACAGTATTCGGAATTGAGCCAAATCAGCACGCGGTTTACTTAGAAGTTAAGCAGTATCTTGCTGCTCAAAGACAAGGTACTCATAAAGCAAAAGAAAGAAGCGAAATTACTGCTTCTACTAAAAAGCTTAAGAAGCAAAAGGGATCTGGATCTGCTAGATACGGGGATATCAAATCTCCAGTATTCAGAGGTGGAGGTAGAGTATTCGGACCAAAACCAAGAGACTACAGATTCAAATTGAACAAAGCTCTTAAGAGATTAGCTAAGAAATCTGTTTTATCTCAAAAAATGAGAGACAACAGCATTAAAGTTTTAGAAGATGTGAGCTTTGATGCTCCTAAGACTAAAGATTTCATCAATGTATTAAATGCATTGGAACTTAACGGTAAAAAATCTTTATTCGTTCTTCCTGAAGCTAACAAGAATGTGTATTTATCTTCAAGAAACTTACCTAAAACTAAAGTAATGAACTTCAACGAGATCAGTTCTTACGATTTAGTAAACGCTGGTGAGATCATTTTCTTCGAAGGTGCAGTTGAAAAATTCCAGGAAAATTTAAAGAAATAAATCATGTCAGTTATTATTAAACCAGTTATTTCAGAAAAGGCTAATTACCTTACAGATTTAAGAGGTTCTTATTCTTTCTTAGTTAACCCTAAGGCGAATAAAATCGAGATCAAAAAAGCTGTTGAAGCAGCTTACGGTGTAAAAGTAGCAGACGTTAACACAATGATTTATGCTCCGAAGGTTTCTTCAAAGTACACTAAAAAAGGTCTTCAAGTAGGAAAGACAAATAAATTGAAAAAAGCGGTAATCAAACTTGCTGAAGGTGAGGTTATCGATATTTTTGCTGTAAATTAATTATTAATTATAAATAATAGTAATGTCTGTTAGAAAATTAAAACCTATCACCCCGGGACAGAGATTCAGAATTGTAAACAATTTTGAGGAAATTACTACCAACAAACCAGAGAAATCTCTAACAGTTGGTATTAAAAAGTCAGGTGGACGTAACCAAACAGGTAAAATGACCATGCGTTACACCGGAGGTGGACACAAAAAGAAATACAGAATTATTGACTTCAAAAGAAACAAAGCAAACGTTGAAGCAACTGTAAAATCTGTAGAATACGATCCAAACAGAACTGCATTTATCGCTTTATTAGAGTACGCAGACGGAGAGAAGAGATATATCATCGCTCCAAACGGTATCAAAGTTGATCAGAAAGTAGTATCAGGAGAAAGCGTTGAACCAAACGTAGGTAACGCAATGAAATTGAAAAATATTCCATTGGGTACTGTAATCTCTTGTGTTGAAATGAAGCCTGGACAAGGTGCAATTTTAGCAAGAAGTGCTGGTTCTTCAGCTCAATTAACTTCCAGAGATGGTAAATATGCAATCATCAAGTTACCTTCAGGAGAATCAAGAATGATCCTTACTGAATGTATGGCAATGATTGGTTCTGTTTCCAACTCAGATCACCAATTAACTGTATCAGGTAAGGCTGGTAGAAGCAGATGGTTAGGTAGAAGACCAAGAACAAGAGCGGTTGTAATGAACCCAGTAGATCACCCAATGGGTGGTGGTGAAGGACGTTCTTCAGGAGGTCACCCAAGATCTAGAAACGGTATGCCGTCTAAAGGTTACAAAACTAGAAAGAAAAACAAAGTGTCTAACCGTTACATCGTATCTAAAAGAAAATAATTATGGCAAGATCACTTAAGAAAGGACCGTTCATTCATCATACTTTAGATAAGAAGGTTCAGGCAAATATAGAGTCTGGTAAGAAGACAGTTATCAAAACTTGGTCTAGAGCATCTATGATCTCTCCGGACTTCGTAGGACAAACTATTGCTGTACACAACGGGAAATCTTTTATCCCAGTTTATGTTACAGAAAACATGGTTGGTCACAAGTTAGGCGAATTTTCTCCAACAAGATCTTTCAGAGGTCATGGTGGTAACAAAAACAAAGGAAGCAGATAATCATGGGATCAAGAAAACAAGATAGTTCAATCGCAAGAAAAGAAGCTAACAAAGACGTTGTAAAAGCTTCATTAAATAATTGCCCGTCTTCTCCAAGAAAAATGAGATTAGTTGCTGATATCATTAGAGGAGAGCAGGTAGACAAAGCACTTTATATCCTAAAATATTCTAAGAAAGATGCTTCTAACAAGTTAGAGAAATTACTTCTTTCTGCTATGGCTAACTGGCAAGTGAAAAACGAAGGTGCTGACATCGAGGAAGCAAACCTTATCGTTAAAGAAATATTTGTGGATAGTGCAAGACAATTGAAGAGACTAAGACCAGCTCCACAAGGAAGAGGGTATAGAATCAGAAAAAGATCTAACCACGTTACATTAATCTTAGGTAACAAAGAAAATTAATCAAGGTATGGGACAGAAGACAAATCCAATTGGTAATAGATTAGGTATCATCAGAGGATGGGATTCTAACTGGTTTGGTGGAAACGATTATGGAGACAGAATCGCTGAAGACTACAAAATCAGAAGATACCTTGAGGCTAGATTATCTAAAGGTGGTATTTCAAAAATTTATATCGAAAGAACACTTAAATTAGTAACAGTTACAATCACTACTGCTAGACCGGGACTTATCATCGGTAAAGGAGGTCAGGAAGTTGATAAATTGAAAGAAGA
>CBFQYI010000358.1:0-4939 GCA_965720825.1 uncultured Chryseobacterium sp.
TATTCCGGAATTTCGTTCATGAACTGCCCTACAGCAGGACGGAACTCCAATACTTTGGAAATATATTTACTATAAGGTGTTTTTTCTTTGGTAACAATTATTTTTGAATGAAAAACCTGCTCGTTTCCTTTATTATTAATCTTTAAAGTCAAAGGATAAGCATCGGCAGTAGGGCTGATGAATTCAAGTTCTGAATTTTGAGAAATAATAGAATCATTAATACTCCACGTAACCGATCCTGAAGCATTGGTAGGAATACTCAAAACCTTTAAACGTTCAATGGTATAAGAATCATCAAGACCAGTGAATGTAAATTCATTTTCATCATCATGCTTACAGGCTATCACTCCTACAAGGAAGCAGGATAGAAATCCGATTTTCAAATAAGTAAAGCTATTTCTGTTCATTTTTTAAAGTTTGGTTATTTGTATAAAAAAGCGAAGTGGGCAGGGATATTTCCACCTTCCGTTTTCCATTTAAAGTGTCCGTTTTTATCAAAGCAATACACAAAGCCCATGGATACATAATTTCTGGCATCTGTCATGTAGATATCTTCTGTGATGGGATTTACGGCAATTCCGTAAGGGGTTTTAATGGCATTTTCATATTCTTTATCAAAAATTCTGTTGGCGATGATCTGCTCTGTTTTTACATCAATGATTCCAAATGTTTTTTTGTAACTGTGGGTATTGTAGTTGAATTCATTTCCATAGAAATAGAGTTTATCATTCACGATCGTCATTTCGCTCACAGAGAGATTGAAATTTTTCTTCACAGTTCCTGTAGCTGCATCTATTAAATAAAGACTGGAAGGAACATTATAATAATCTCCTCTTGAGGTTACATAGAGATCTCCGTAGTTATCTTTTTTAATGTGGTGAAGATTGATGGCAACATTTATTTTTTTAAGTTCTGTAAAAGTATTCAGATCGATTACCGAAACTGTATTGTCATAATCTGGAGCTTTGTATCCTCCGGAATTGGCCACAAACAGTTTATTTCCTACAATTTCTATTTCTTCGGGCTGATATCCTACCACCACTTCACGCTGGATGGAAAGAGAAGTGGTATCAATTTCAACTACTTTTCCTTTAGGGGCTTTGGGGTTAATGGCTACAGGACCTGCATAGCTGCTGGCATAAGCTTTCCCATCTTTGAAAGCCAGATATCTGCAGTTTTGTAATGGAATAGAAGTAATACGTTTGGCTGTTTTGGCATCCAGCACTTCAATTTTGTTGGAAACATTGACAACGATATATAGTTTGCTTCCGTACACTTTAATATCATTTCCTACATCTCCCAATTCTTTTACCACATTCGGATTGATTTCTGCGTAAATATTTCGGTAATAAGTTCCTTTGGTATAATCAAAAAAATCCAGCGTACATTTATTACTTCCCATGTTCCCTTCATTGAGCATATAGAAGCCTTTTATTGCTGTGTTTTCTGAAGGAAGTCCTTCTACCACTTCCTGACGGACAATAATTTCATCTGTACGGCATGAGGTAAGAAAAGCTAATACAAGAAATAAAAAATAAAAGTTTAGTTTTCTCATAGAGTGAAGTTTAAAATAAGTTTAAAGTTTCTTCCAGGCATCGGATAATTGAGGACAACATCGTAGTATTGATTGAAAATATTATTCATCTCAAGGCTTACTTTAAACTGATGGTTCGCC
Source organism: uncultured Chryseobacterium sp. (assembly GCA_965720825.1). Classification (GTDB taxonomy): domain Bacteria; phylum Bacteroidota; class Bacteroidia; order Flavobacteriales; family Weeksellaceae; genus Chryseobacterium. The sequence continues at coordinate 1,676 of CBFQYI010000358.1, forward strand.
CAGTTGAATTTTTTCTGAACAGACAGATCGTGCGTATACCAGGGCTGAACATAATTGTATTGAATGTTATCCTGATTCACATCATATCTTTCTCCTACGTACATCGCACTGTAATTGAAACTCCAGTCTTTATAATCCGCCATCAGACTGAAAGATCCACTGTGCCATGGTGTATAAGGAATCTGATTGCGGTAGAAAGTATCTTCCGGATCACTGATATCTCTTGCGCTTTGATAGGTATAGGAAAGCAATGGTCGAAGGGTGACTTTTCCAAGCCGCATTTCAGTCTGCACATTCACATCAGCTCCAATGATTTCAACCATTCCCAGGTTCATCATCAGCCAGCGGAACATACTTCCGTTTGGAGCTGCAACAATTTTATCCTGTACTTTATTGTAGTAACCATCTACTTTAGCATAAAATGTTTTAAAGAAATGGTTCGTATAATTCTTCTGATAAGTAAATCCTACATCATATTGATTGGTGAATTCCGGTTTCAGATAAGTATTTCCGATATTGGTATAATAGAGATCATTAAAAGTCGGAAGTCTGAAAATTCTTTTATAAAAAGCTCTTAGGGTAAGCTCAGGAATTTTTTCCGGCTGATAGCTCATAAAAACAGCAGGTGTCCACTCTCTGGCATCTCCCGGTCTTTTGTTTTTTCTTACTTCTTCAAAAGTAAAAGTTCCTAAAAGGCTCCCCAGAATCTTGAATCTGTTCCACTGATAAGTTGTCGCCAATGCGACCAATGTTGTATAACGTGTAGGATAAGAAAAGTTATCCAGATTGGCATCCAGATTATTGTACTGAAAGTCTCCACTCAGACTGACATCCCAATTGGGAGTAATTGAATAAATATTGGAAGAGGAAAGATAAAGTTCCCTTTGGATGTAAGTATTATCGGTATAAATAATAGACTGCGAACGAACCGTGTCCATGAAATGGGTATAATCATAAGCAAATTTTGCTTTCAGCTGTGTTTCAAATTTCGGGAACAGTTTTTTTCTCAGATTAGCCTGTACAAAATAATTCTCATCGGAAAGTCTCGCTCCTCTTCCTCCAAAACGTCCATTCACAATAGGTGCCGGCATCCCGCGGTTTGAAATATAACCGTAGCCACGGATATTCCAGCTTCCGTTATTTAAAGTTCCGTTGAGAGAGGTTTCAAAACGTTTTGCCCGAATGTCTGAATCCTGTCTTTTGGCAATGGTATCATACGCCTGTTGCCCATCGGGATATTTCTTGGCATAACGAAATCTGTAAATTCCGTCACTCTGCATAAATTCTCCACTGAAGCTGGCAGAAACCCTGTCTGAAATCTTCTGTTCCAATCGGAATGATGGATTGAAAAGGTCAATAGAGGCACTTTTTGCTCTTATCACCAAATTGGTTTTTCTATTTCCTTTAAATACAGGTGTTTTAGGCTGTAAATAGATAGAACCTGAAGATCCGAAGTCCTTTGCCGGCTGAAAAATTTCACTTTTCTGACCATTGTACAATGATATTTCTTCAAGATCATCCAAAGAATACCTTCCCAAGTCTACCAGTCCGTTTTGGGCATTTCCTAATTGAATTCCATCATAGAAAACCCCTACATGCTGACTTCCCATACTTCGGATATTAATGGTTTTCAAACCACCCAATCCTCCGTAATCTTTAATCTGAACGCCTGAAAAATATCGTAAAGCATCTGCAACGGAATGACTGTTCAGTCTTTCCAACTGCTCGCCCTGTAGTGTTTGTGCAGGAAGGATTTCTTTAAAATTCTTTTTGTAAAGATTGATTCCTTTAATGGTCTCTTCCTGAAGGCTGTCCTTCTTCCTGGTTTGAGAAGATAAAAGTTGAGATGTTAACACTAATATTGTGAAAACAGCTGTATGAATTGCAGAAGTAGTTAGTTTTGCCGCCATTAGCTCATTTAGGGTAATGAAGACGCTAATGGATATAAGAATACAACGACAAAGCACAGCTGTCACTGCACAGAATCATTGATGTCCTAAGCTTTATTCCACGAAAGCGTCAAACGATTATTTTCTGGCAGGTCTTCTGACTTACTCCATTTTTGAAATCCTTCCCATTAAAAAACAGTGGATATATTCTTCAAAAACTTTGGTGCGGAGCTTACAGCAGCGGGTCTGTTCCGGATTTTCACCGGATTCCCTTTTAAGAGCTTTTTAGGGCTCACCAAATTTCGGCAAAGATAAATAATTATTCCTAATCCCCAATTAAAATCATGATTCATAAACAATTAAAGCTCCCGAAGGAGCTTTAACATGATTTCATCAGGGGTTTCCCCTTTAAATTCCAATATTCAGAAAAACACTGAATCTCGATTTGGCTTCAATATCTCCTCCCGCCAGATGCGTATACATAGGAAGCATGATCTCACTTCCAAGACTGAGTTTTTTATAAGAAGCTTCAAATCCCAGCTTTCCATACAAAGCACTTCCAGCAGTATTGGGCAGCGCCTCATCAAACTGTTTGTTCTGAGCGTAAACTTCTCCCTGAACCCCTGTTTTTAAAGAAAAAATGGATTTTTCATTTCCTGCAACCTGATAAAAACCTGTCGCGGCATAATTCCATTGGTTTCCAAAACGGTAATTTTTCTTATTCTCTGTTTTGATCGTATAGTCTGTATTGACCAATACAGCTACTTTATTTTTCTGAAACTTATAATTTAAAGCTGCCTGATAATCCCAGCTTCCGGTTCCCAGCTGAAAACTTGGATTGACTCCGGATGCTCCTTTTTCATCAAACTTTCCCAGTGGAATTTTAACGCCCAAACCTCCGCTCAGGTGATGAAAATTATCTTTAGAACTCATCAGCTGGTAAATTCCCATCAGGTTTAAATCCCCTATTCCATTGATTTTGATATCTCCCTGCATGGTTTTCTTCTCATGGAAATGGAATGGCAAACTTGCATATACGCTCAGCTTTTTAGTCAATGGAATTTTTCCCCAAAGCTGCAGCGTATTGAAATACTGATCCTGTGTAAGATCTTTTACAAACAGATTTTCCTTCGCTTTATAATGCTGGGCAAAATATTTGATTCCGATAAACTGTGGATTCAGTAAAGATTCAAAGCCGGAAGATCCGTTTCCTGCTGCACAGCCACAGGCATCACAATCATCAAAATCGAATCTGCTAAAGGTTTCCGGAGCACTATAAGCACTGTCTCTAATGGTTTTCGCCTGATACTGACTCAACAGGATCAAACTTACTATCACTATAATCTTCTTCATGTTTTCTATAAATTATTCTGCA